>DASYHR010000409.1:0-3263 GCA_035998385.1 Dyadobacter sp.
ACCATGTGCCGCCGGCACGATCAGCGAGCCTCTCAGACTTGGTGGTTCGTAGATACCGGTATCGTACTGATGTTCTTTGATCTGATCTTTGATGTACTGTGTCACTTCCGGCGTAACGGTGCTGTAATATTCAGGCTTAAATCCTTGCCGGACGAATGGAGCCGGACTGGTTGGTATAGGCTGGGTGGGCCAGGGCTTTTCACCCGGCATGTCACTCTTCGTCGGAACCGGCACTTCTTTAATTGGAAACAATGGTTTTCCGGTTTTTCGGTCAAACACGAAAACATAGCCCATTTTGGTTGCCAGTGCAACGCCATCTACCAACTTACCTTTTTGTTTAAATTGAACGAGGTTAGGAGGCGAGCCATTATCGCGGTCCCAAAGATCATGGTGTGTGGTTTGAAAGTGCCAGAGTCTTTTGCCAGTTTTAGCATCAAGCGCCAGCAGGCAATTGGCAAACAGGTTCTGTCCTTCACGGTCTGCGCCATAAAAGTCAAAAGATGGTGAGGCGGTCGGTACATATACGATCCCCAGATTTTTATCCAGCGCCATGCCACCCCAGCAATTTGCACCTCCATTTTTACCGCGTGCATTTTTCGGCCAGGTCGTATATCCAAATTCTCCTTCACGCGGAATGGTGTGAAATACCCATTCCAATTTTCCGGTGTTAACATTAAATGCACGTACATCGCCGGATATAGACGGAAGTTCGTCGGGCACTTTGCAACCCACGATAAAAAGATTGCCGAAAACAACGCCGGGTGCATTCGCGGTAACATGTACGCGGCTTCGCATGGAATCAGCGACTGATAGTCCCGTGTAAAAATCAACCCTGCCCTCATCACCGAACTCCCGAATCAGCGCGCCATTGTCAGCATTGATTGAATAAAGTGTGGCTCCGTACACAAACAGCAGCGCGTCTGGTCTGCCATTACTTCCCGGATGAAAAGTAACTCCTCTGGTCCAGGTGCTGACATCGGTACTATCCATTTTAAACTCCCAGATTAGTTTCCCGGTGGCGGCATCAATTGCAGCAAGTTTGTCGCTTGGTAAAAATGAATACATTCTTCCTTTCACGATCAGAGGATTGAACAAAACGCTGGAGCCGCCAATCCCATCCTGGTAACTCCAGATTTGTTTAAGCGATTTTACATTCTGTGTGTTGATTTGTGAAAGGGCAGAAAATTTACTGTTTGATGCATCGTGCCCATAGTGATTCCAATCCTCTTCGGATTCCTGATGCCTGCCTGATACCATGAAGAAAAATACCATCAGTAACAGAGCAACCGTAGCAATCCCGATAAACCTGAAATTGTTAATTTTCATTTGGTTAAATAGCGCTAGTCTTTATCTGACATAGGTTATAGTAACTTCTTAAATGTTTCAGAAGCAGCACGAAGATTTTGCTTGTGTGCTGCCACAGCATCCATGGTTTCGGGTGAGCCTTTCTCCAGGCATTGCTCGATGACGATCAGTGGTTTTACTTTCGCGATCGACAAGGCATATGCTAACTTGCGGTAATCAATATCACCCTCGGCTGAGAAAGTTTCTGACCAGACACCTTTATGCGACTGTCTGATATGTAGCTCGACAACCCGGGCGCCATACAGTTTTAAAACGTCGAATACAGCCAGTTGAGAATTCTCAGATCCTCTGTAGATCCAATGCACATCGAAACAAAAAGAAACATTTTCGGGTGTGGTGTTTAACATCACATGGTGAAACTCCCTTGCCCCTGCTTTGAGCTCGACGCCATGGATATGGTAAGCCAGGATCATATTCTGTTCGCGCAGCAAGTTGCCCAGCCTTTCCATTGCTTCAGCCTGCAGGTCAAGTTGGTAATCGGTTTTTAATATCACCTCTCCCCAGCTGATGGGATTCGGGTTGGTCACGATGATTTTTGTACCGTAAGACTTCACAACCTGAGCAATAGCCATGATACGGGCAATGGAGTCTTCGATGGCTTTCGGTTCGTGCAATTCGCTGCCGATGTAAACCGAGGGCATGGCGATTTTGTATTTGCCCAATGCGGCCACAAGCGCCCGAGCGGACTCCGCATCGCTGATATTAGGTTCAAAAGCCTTCAAACCGGTTTGAGCAACAGCGGCAATATTCTGCTGTAAATCAGCTCCTCCCCAGTTTTTCCCTTCCCTTCTATAGAAAGTATTCCAACCGTAATCGTTACACGAAACCGCGAACGTATCTGTTTGGGAAGTGAATGATACAAAAGGAACAGATAACAAAGCAGTCAGAAAATCACGCCGTTTCTGTTTGGCAGTAAGCAAAGCCGGAGTAGACATTTTTTCGTTGGGCATCATATACTTTCAGGTTTAATAAATCTGTCAGGAGTTTACTTCGACGATTTTTCCCGTTTCTTTCACTTTTAAAATGCGTTTTTTATCTCCGTTAGGTAAAATCTCTTCTTTGATCAGCCAGTGCGCATCGTCATATTCTTTAAAAACGGTGGGTTTGGAGAGACCGGATTGCCCTCTCCATACCGGAAGATCGACGGCTTCCCATTGTTTGGTTTTGGCCGACCTGTATGCTGCGTCAACAATTGAATTGACGATATAGCCATCGTAAAAGGTTTCGTTTGGTTGGGAGCCCGATTCATAGGCATTCACCATATCAATAAACATGTTGGTGTAGCCCAGCTCATGCGCTTCGTCCCCTACCGGAAACTGCCAGCCGTTGGATGTTTCTGCTTTTTCGACCACATAACCATTTCCTGCTCCACTGGTAAACATTTCGAAGCCGGTTCGTAACCAGGAATTGATCCAAATCGTACCTTCAGTTCCCATTACTTCATCGCGTAAATCCATACCGCCCCGAAACGTCCAGCTTACCTCAAACTGCCCGATTGCTCCGTTTTCATATTTTACCAGACCAATAGCATGGTCCTCGGCATCGATAGGTTTTACCTGCGTATCTGCCCAGCACATGACTTCTACCGGTTTGATATCTTTGCCGATAAAACTGCGGGAGATCTCAATACAGTGGCAACCCATGTCCAGCACCGCGCCGCCACCAGCCAGTTCTTTGTCCCAAAACCAATCTGAATGCGGGCCCGGATGGGTTTCTCTGGACTTGGCCCACAACACTCTGCCTATTGCTCCGTTTTTCACGTTGTCCAGCGATTTCAAAAACTTGGGTGTATAACATAAGTCTTCCAGATATCCTGAAAATATCCCCGCCTTTTCGCAAGCCTCCATCATTCGGAAAGCTTCAGTGGCATTACGTCCCAGTGGTTTCGTACACAATAC
>DASYHR010000682.1:0-5528 GCA_035998385.1 Dyadobacter sp.
CAGGCTTGAAATAGCTTTCGTTGCGCAGAAGAATTTTGTAGGCCATGCCTCGCACGAATTGCGTACGCCACTAGCGCTGATCATGAGTGAGGTGGAAGTTACGATGATGAAAGAAAGAAGTCCGCAGTACTACCAAGAGGCGCTGCAGGGAATTATGTCGGAGGCGAAAGGAATGAATGAACTCGTCAACAGGCTCCTGGAACTGGCCAGAACAGAGGAGCATGCATTTAAGGTGACCTTTTCCAAGATTCGGATTGACGAAGTCCTGTGGCAGGCCAAAACTGCTGTTCAGCAGAAAAACCAGGCTTATGAAGTGAATATTCATTACGGGAATATTTCCGAAAATGAAGAGGATCTGAAAAGGTATGGTGATGAAAGTTTACTGCGAACAGCATTCCTGAATCTGATGGACAATGCCTGCAAATATTCAGACGATAAAACGGTACACGTTTACCTGCAAGCTACTGATGACATGATTACAATTGAATTCAAAGATAAAGGGGTCGGAATAGCAGAGTCTGAATTTCCTTACATATTTGATACCTTCTACAGAAGTGCTACCACAATGAGTAAAGCAGGCTTCGGTATCGGCCTTGCACTTACCAAGAGAATTATCACCATGCAGGGTGCTAGTATTGATATTGCTTCCAAATTAGGTGAGGGCACGACCTTTACTCTGAAATTCCCTCCATTTTAATCTTATTTTAATTTTTCGTTAATTTGAATTTAACAATTTTGGGTGTCCTTTGTTGACATAAAGATCATCAGTCATGTCACAATGCACTAATTGATCGGAATGAGAGTTTGCAAACGATTTATAGCGAGTTTGTTAGTAGAATAAACCGGCCTTATAAAATATTAAAATGGTGCAGTGAATGAAGCTGCTGAGTCCGTTTAAGAAAAACTATGCTGACTCAAAGGAGTTAAATTAGATTTAGTTAGATGAGTAGTGAGGAAACTGGCCTTCGAATCTTCGGAGGCCAGTTTTTATTTTTTCGCTGGTGGAAAATCCTCTGAGCTGTTTTGGATACGATAGCCAGGAAGAGCTTCCGGGCATTCAGCCACGATGTATTCAATGAGCTGTTCCCGAACCAGACAGCGCAGGTCAAATGCTTGTGAGGAGCTCCTGGCAGACATAATTGCTCTCACAATCATCATCTGTTCCTGCGTGTCAGTAACCTGGAGCGCCCACGACCGGCCATCCCAAAGAGGAGTTCCGGTAAGAATTTCTTCCAGTTTGTCCCGTAATTTCTGGACCGGAGTATTGTAATTCAAATGTAAGAATGCGGCACCGATAAGATTACTTTCGTTACGCGTCCAGTTTTGAAACGGTTTTTCGATGAAATAGGTAATAGGCAACACCAGCCGCCTCAAATCCCAGATATTAACAACGACATATGTCAGATTGATCTCTTCAATGCGTCCCCATTCCCCTTCCACGATCACCACATCATCAATTTTAATAGGTTGCGTGAATGCGATCTGAATACCAGCCAAAAGATTTCCAAGTGATTTTTGTGCTGCGAAACCAATAATCACACTGAATATACCAGCCGATGTAAGAATACCAACTCCATACTGGCGCACACTATCAAAACTCAATAATAATATTGAAACACCAATCAGGACGATCATGATGATGATAATCCGTTTGATAAACTTGATTTTGGTAAACATCCGGCGGGCGTAATTGTTGTCCTCCGTATCAAAATCCAGTTTCTCAATCAATATCTTTTCAATGATGATGACGATCCTGGTCATGAGCCAGGTACTTACACCAATCAATAAAATTTTGCTGATGGCATGCGTCCATTGGTAATCTGCGTTAGCGCTGATATACGCTTTGGTTGTACTGGTGATCAGTACCAATGGGACAAAAAAGTACAGAACGTTCGTGAGATTTTCACTTATTGCTTTCGCAATAGGCCAGTCTTTTTTGAGCGCAGTAATTTTGATTGTCTTGATAAATACGCCGCTGATGATCAGTCCTATTGCGCATGCAAGCAGGATAATCAGCCATGGAGTTTTATTGTAGTCCAGCTTGTCAAGAAGATAATTCATGAGCTTAAAGATCTGTAAGCCGGGCAACGATCATACCAGTATGCTTGGGTACGGAAGCGACATATTCGGCCAGCGGAACATGGGATAATACGACCTTTTTGCCCGTTGACGATGCATGAATAAGATAAGCCCGACTACCCACTTTGGTGATAATACCCATGTGATTGCAGTCTAACCCGTCAACAGAGGATGTAAACGCAACGACGTCGCCGTCATGGAGCATGGCTTCAGTTTTACGTATTCCAGCCTTGGGTACATAATAATGTTCTCTCGAATTGATCTGGCTTTCCTGTTCTCTCACACTTTCCCACACCTGGCTTTCTGCCAGAGAGGGGTAGAGGTTTGCATGGTTGGTCATGAAATTGATTTCTTTGCGGAAAGGTATGCCGCCAATTTTAGCAGTGATGTTTTCAATCCTGCCTCTTTTCTCATTTTCATACATCCAGTCCAGCACATAGTGCAGGCGTGAAGCGTAGCCATCAATTTCCCCGTTTCTGTAACGTAGTTTGGTCAATTCTGATTTATAACCTTCGACGGTAGGATTTTCAGATTTGGCGATGGCAAGGGATATTGCACTTTCGACAAGGGTCGTGCAATCGAGTCCATCCAATTTGCAGACAAGTTTTTCAGTAGGATTGCCTTCCAGTGTACCGGCCACATAAGGTGTACCCAAAAACGACTCACTCATCCGAAGCACTTGCGTGCCTATGCCTACGGTAGCAGGTAGCTCCATCTTCTGCGTAAAAGTTTTTTGCAGACCGGGCTGTGAAAAAACGTTTGTGGAGAGAAAGAGAAATATATAAAATGCAAAAAATCTTATCATGAATGAGTCTGGTTCTACAGCCTGGCCGGCTGTATATTTCATAACCTGAGCAATATGTACTTGAAAATAAAGTCTTATTCGTAAAAGTAAAGATGAATTCAGCTATTTACAATAACGTTAAGCTGGTTAATGCGCAGCAATTTCCAGCTTAACGAATATTCTGATTTTTTTAAGGTGTCACCTTCACAATTTCATATACCACAACAGATACCGGGCACAAATCAACCGGAACACCGGATGACGTAATTTCAGAAGCGGCTACGGTTGGTGACGGACAATTGACCGGAAAAACGGGAACTAGTTTGTAATCTATCGTTCTGCCAAGTTCGAATGTTTTCGCCCATGCTTCCTGAGGGATTTTTACCCGCGTATCAAAATGGCGCTCCCTGTCAAAATTGTAAACAAACAACAGTTTTTGATTTTGAGTATGTCTTATATAGCTGTAAACCCTCGTCTGATCGTAATTATAGCTCTGCCCATTTATATTGAAGAACTGCAGATCGTAAAATGCACCGGCATATACTGCTTCGTTTGCCTTTACAAAATGATTAAGGCTCTCATAGAAATGTCTTAACTTTTTCTGGCTTTCAGTGAGTTTATCCAGGTTGTAGGCGCCATTGTTGATCCATTGCTGAAATTCGGGAACGCCCCAGTAATCAAAAATAGTGGTGCGACCATCCTCGCCCTGGAACCCTTCCGATTGTGTCGGGTTCACACCCAGTTCCTGTCCGAAATAGATCATCAAAGGTCCGTTGTTCATTGTCGCACTCAGCGTCATGGCAGGGATTGCAACAAAAGGATCGCCGGCAAAATATCTGGAAGCCAGGCGCTGTTCATCATGATTTTCAAGGAAGCGTAACATTTTTTCACTGATATCGCCTGATTCGACCTGCCATAAGCGTGTTATGCTTTCTACCGTGCCCCGTCCTTCAATGAGTTCACGAAGCACGTTGTACAAACCTACCTTGTCGTACAAGTAGTCGAATTTTCCCTGGAAGATGTAGTTATGGTATTCGTACGGATTATAAATCTCCGCAATGAATATGACGTCAGGATTAAGGCTTTTAATTTTAGGAATGACCCAACCCCAGAACTCGGCAGGCACCATTTCTGCCATATCACACCGGAAACCATCAACTCCTTTTTGAGTCCAGAATGCGAGAATCTCGTACATTTTGGTCCAGGTAGAGGGAATCGGATCGAAATAGGTAGTTCTGCCATTGAGGTAATCGACACCATAGTTCAGTTTAATCGTCTCGTACCAGTCATATTGGCTTGGTTGAGGTTGAAAAACATCATTTCCCGTAGCCTTTGCCGGGCGCTCATGGTAGGGCGAAGCAAATTGTATGGGTGGCTGGTGACCTTCCGGAACTACAAAATCGTGATCGGGTATATAGTAAAAATTATTTTCAGGACTGAAGGCAACAGTGGTATCGTCATCCTCCCCGAAATCTTTCACGCCTGTTGATCTCACTATGGAATGGTACTGACGCGCAACGTGATTGGGTATGAAGTCAATAATGACCTTCATGTCATGCTGATGCGTTCTTTTGACCAATGCTTCAAACTCAGCCATTCTGTTATTGACGTCCACTGCAAGATCGGGATCAACATCATAATAATCTTTGATCGCGTAAGGAGAACCTGCTATCCCCTTCACAATCAGTGGATGATCATTCGGGATCCCATATGCTGTATAGTCAGTCAGGGTTGCATGTTTGATCACGCCTGTATACCAAAGGTGGGTCAGTCCGAAGTCTTTAAGGGCGCTCAGCGCGGTATCATTGATGTCGTTAAATTTTCCGCAGCCGTTTTCTTCGATTGTTCCGGAAAACTGATTTGTTGTATTTTGATTGCCAAATAATCGGGTGAAAATCTGGTATACAATGAATTTATCTTTGTTAGTCACTTCGACGCTCATTTCAATTCTAACTGGTTGCAGGATGAATAACTTCCAATTTTTTCGGGCGCTCAGAGCTACCAAATGGCCCGTTTCTTTGGTTCTTATTATTTTTACTATTTTGCAAGATATTAAATTTGAAATGATATGCCCGAATTAAAAGCCTGCCTTTTCGATCTTGACGGAGTAATTGTTGACACTGCCCGGTTTCATTATATAGCATGGAAGGAGTTGGCCAATGACCTGGGTTTCGATTTGAGTGAAGAACAGAATGAGCTATTGAAAGGAATTAGCAGGATGGAGTCTCTTGAAATTATTCTTGGACTTGGTGGGGTTACGTTAAGTGAGCAGGAAAAACTGGAAAGAGCTGCAAAAAAGAACCTCCGTTATCTGGAATTATGTCAGCAAATGACACCTGAAAACACTTTACCTGGCGTAAAAGCATTTCTCGAAGAATTAAAAAATGCATCTATCGGCATTGGTTTGGGATCAGCCAGCAAAAACGCACGGGTTATTCTGGAAAGAATCGGCATGTTGTCATATTTTGAGGCACTTGTGGATGGAAACAGAGTGACCAGAGGCAAGCCGGACCCACAGGTATTTCAGATAGGTGCAGAGGATCTTGGAGTCGTTCCTGCAAATTGCGTGGTTTTTGAAGATGCGGTTGCTGGTGTGCAGTCTGCCAAGGCGGCGGGTATGTTCGCAGTAGGTATCGGAGAGGAATCAGTTTTAACAGAAGCCGAT
>DASYHR010000766.1:0-6070 GCA_035998385.1 Dyadobacter sp.
TTATAATGGTCAGTCAGTTTCCCTTCTACCGAAAGTACCCGCACATCATATATGCCGCTTTCACGCAGCATCGTTTCCGCGATCTCCTTACCACTCATTCCATTGCTCAGACCCACCTGAGAATACTCTTCAAACTTTCTTTTTAAGCGCCACTGAACGTAAAAGCTTACGATCATGACCAATATACCAATTAAATATGCACCACCCATAGTGAGTATTTTTAAGATTTAGTTATAAATAATGACTGATGAGGCCGGTAATATAACGGCAAAAAACGTTGTATTGTTTTAGTTCAATAACCCTGTTTGATTTTCTCAATCAATGCAGTTGTTGAATATCCTTTCACCAATGCAATTGTTTTCACCTCACCTCCATTACCAAGTACAAAATCCGCACCAGCTATGGTTTCTACTGTATAATCGTCACCTTTTACCAAAATGTCAGGTTTTACTGCCTCTATAAGCTCAGAAGGGGTAGGTTCGTCGAACAAAATGACAGCATCCACGAAAGATAGTGCTGACATCAGACGTGCTCTGGCATATTCGTTCACCACCGGGCGCAGCGGGCCTTTCAGCCTGCTTACAGAGGCGTCAGTATTGAGTCCCAATACGAGTCTATCGCCCAGCGCGCGTGCTTTTTCAAGATAATCAATATGACCGAGGTGTACGATATCAAAGCAACCATTGGTAAAAACAACCTTTTGGTCGGCACGTTGCCAGTCTGCTACCTGTTTAATAGCTTCGTCGACTCTTAGAATTTTATCTTCAGTCTGATTCATAAAGAGGTATTTTGAAAGTTTAGGGATGAATAGATCAAATTTACCGGGATACGGGAATTTGAGCAGGTTCTTCGGTCGTTTTTTTGTTTTTGATCAATACATACAAAAATGCAAGCGCTCCGATTATAAGCATAAAAACCATTTGCGCTCCATGTATAAATGTCGCCAATGTAATTCCGTCATTGTAAGTAAGTCCGTAAAGAACCATCACGCTGCCTACAAGCATATGGTAAGCGCCAAGTCCGCCTTGCACCGGAGCAGCCATACCTATCGAACCTACCACAAGTAACGTCAGGCCGGCCAGAAGACCAAGCGAAGATGTTTCCGGAATACAAAAGAACAGTACATAAGAAACGAGGTAATACAGCACCCAGATAGCAATAGTACTGAAAATGAACAACCCCGGACTACTCAGTTTCCGGACACTTAATAGTCCTTCCAGCATTCCCTGAGCAAACGATACTACTTTTTGTATCAATGCATTTTGTTGAAGCTTGTCTTGTAATGCCTTATTTTTAAATATGTAAATGCCGGCAGCGGCCACTGCTACTAAACCTGCAAGAAGTATAAACAGTAATAAAGAGCCCGAAAATTTGCCTCCCCCTGATGATATCTTGCTCATGAAAATATCAGTAAAAAACTTGCTGAGTCTGTCGAATTCGAGAATAAAATTGAGCCCGATCATGATCAGAAGTATAATTACATCGAATATCCGTTCCGCCACTACCGTACCAAAGCTAAGGTTGACGGGTACGCGTTCCAGGCGATACAATGTGCCGCATCGCGTTACTTCGCCCATTCGGGGGACAATGTAATTGGCAAAATACCCCGTTAATACCGCAATTGAGCTGTTGAACAGCTTTGGTTTGTAGCCGAGCGGTTCCATTAACATTCCCCATCTCCATGCTCTCACAACATGTGCCATCAGCAGGAACACACAGGAAATAGCAATCCACCGCCAATCGGACCGGGCAAACCGATCCAGCATTTCTGATAGATTGATATCTTTAAAAGCAAACCAGATCAGCCCGCCGGCTAGTCCCAGAGAGATAATGTATCGCAGCGCACTTTTCATTCAGCTTTATATGAAGGTTGATTTTCGGGACGTAAAATCCCGGGCTATACAAGTTGATTATTGTGGTCGGGAAAAACAACCATAGGTTTAAAAGTTTTCGCTTCTTCCTGCGACAAACTTCCGTAAGCAATAATGATAATGATATCGCCGATCTGCACCCTGCGGGCAGCGGCTCCATTGAGGCATATCATGCCTGAAGCTCTTTCTCCTTTGATTACATAGGTTACAAAACGCTCCCCGTTGTTATTATTTACAATGTGTACCTGCTCATTTTCTATCAAACCGGCCGCATCCATCAGATCTTCATCAATTGTGATACTTCCTACATAATTCAATTCTGCCTGAGTCACCTTTACCCGGTGAATCTTCGATTTCATGAGTGTTATTTGCATTACTCAGTGGTATGAGTTGATATTTTATTGTAAAGCATTATCCTGCAAAGTTACAGGAATAATACTGAGCCTTCAAAACAATGCCTCCCGGCAACAGGTTCCTGCACAGTATCTGTGCTTAGTATACATAAAGCTTATTTTAAATTTATGGCCGGATAAGTAAATTAGATTCATGCATTGTTATATTTATGCCTGAATTAATACTATTAGGTGTTAACTTACTTAAAATGCCATAAACTCAATTTTTAACTTTTCTTAATATTCCCAAAACCAATGAGTAAAGACAGTAAAGTAAATGATGTAACCCGTCGGGATTTTCTCCAGAAAACGACGGCCGCAGCGATCGGAAGTTTCTTTATAGTGCCCCGCCATGTGCTGGGTAAGGGATTCCGGGCGCCAAGTGACAAGCTGAACATTGCGGCAGTCGGTATCGGAGGTAAAGGATTTTCCGATATCACCAATGCCTATAATAAAGGAGCAGAAAATGTTGTAGCTCTTTGTGATGTAGACTGGAATCTGGGTCAAAAATGTTTTGACAAATTTCCGGATGCGAAAAAATACAAAGACTTCCGTAAGATGCTTGATGAAATGGATAAGGATATAGATGCCATCACTGTTTCTACGCCGGATCATACACATGCTGTAATCGCAATGGCGGCTATGGCAAGGGGGAAACATGTATACGTGCAGAAGCCATTAACCCATAATATCAACGAAGCACGTGTACTGACCGAGGCGGCGAGGAAATATAAACTGGTGTCTCAGATGGGAAATCAGGGTGCTTCCAATCCTGGTCAGCAGCAAATGGTGGAATGGTTTAAAAAGGGAGTTATCGGTACGGTGAAAGAGGTTGATGTATGGACCAACCGCCCGATCTGGCCGCAGGGTATCCCGGTGCCTACAGAAAAAGTAGCGGTGCCAAGCACACTGGATTGGGATTTGTATGTCGGGCCGGCTGATTGGGTAGACTACACACCTGCATACCATCCGTTCAAATGGCACGGCTGGTGGAATTTCGGAACCGGTGCATTAGGCGATATGGGATGTCACCTGATCGACTCACCTTTCCGCGTATTGGGACTGGGTTATCCAACAGAAGTAGAATGCAGCGTTGGAGCAGTGTTTCTGAAAGACTGGACACCTGAATACATTCCTGAAGGATGCCCGCCATCATCACGCGTTCAGATCAAGTTCCCTGCCACAAAAACGAATAAGTCTGCTTTGACAATGACATGGCACGACGGTGGAATGCGGCCTTTCCATCCTGATCTGGTTCCTGCAAATGATCCTATGGGAGAGCCGGACAGCAGCAACGGCGCTATGTTGATCGGAGATAAAGGGGTTATGATGTGTGCTACATATGGTAAAGATCCTAAGGTGTACCTAAAGAATGGTGAAAAACTTACCATGCCAAAGGGTGCATTTGAAACGAAATATACAGCGCTTCCGGAGTATGGTCACCATGTAGCCTGGACGGATGCTTGTAAAGCAGGGTTTAACAGCAAAGAGCATAAAGCACTTTCGTCATCGTTTGATTATTCCGGTCCGTTGACTGAAACGGTAATTATGGGTAACCTGGCGATCAGAAGCTATAACCTGAGAACGGCGAATGCGGATGGAAAAGGTTTCAGTTTCCCTGGTCGTAAGCGTCTGCTTTGGGATGGCAATGCGATGAAGATTACAAACTTTGATGAGGCAAACCAATTCGTGACGCGCAAATACCGCGAGGGCTGGAAGCTTTCCTAAATTGAAATTGTTGATAAAATGAAAAGCGGTGCAGTTTCTGAAGAACTGCACCGCTTTTGTTTAGAAAACTATATTGTCAATCAGCCTGACCGGGTCGAGAAATACAGCCACACAGATGGCATTTTCCCCCGTGGGCTTGATTTTAGAAATGGCTTGTAACGTTTTGAGGTCTACAATCTCAAAATAATCCAGTTTAAATGGCTCGTATTTGCTAAACTCTTCTTGTGCATCTGCTTTCACGATATCCGGAGCCTTACCCTGCAGCAAGCTTTCTTTCGCATTTGATATGATCCTGTAAATATTCGCTGCGAGCTCTTTCTGCTCATTATTGAGCCGTTGGTTACGGGATGACATCGCCAATCCACTTTCCTCTCTAACGGTAGGACAAACCACCAGCTCCAGTTGAAAGGACAAATCTGTAATTAAGCGCCTGATGACAGAAACCTGTTGCAAATCTTTTTGTCCAAAATAGGCTTTGTCCGGTTGCACAATATTGAACAACTTTGAAACAACCAGCCCTACGCCGTTAAAATGTCCTGGTCGGGAAGCTCCTTCCATCACTGTTTCAAGACTTCCAAAACTGAGGCTCATCGCAGCCGGCTCTGCATACATCTCTGAAACAGATGGAGCAAAGATTGCAGAACAACCCGTAGCCTTGAGTAATGCTGTGTCAGCTTCCAGAGTTCTGGGGTACTTTTCCAGATCTTCCGGATTATTAAATTGAGTAGGATTTACAAATATGCTGCAGATGGATATATCGTTTTGAGAGCTGGCCGATTCCAGCAATGATATGTGGCCATCGTGCAACGCGCCCATCGTAGGAACAAAACCGACGGATTTGCCTGCTGCCCGTTGTTGTTCAAGAAAACTACGTAGGGAAGGGATTGAAGTAAATACTTCCATGAATAAAGGATGGATTTCGAATCGCCGGAAATCATAAGTGGGACCGGTCGTATAGACAAGAGAAAAGGCTTTTTCAGGGAAAGTCTGAAATATTAAGAATGGGAATCCCCAAACTGAACGCAATATTACAATTTGTTTGGAATATCTTTTGATTTTGCGATTTTTTTTGTATAATTTTGCAAAACTTTTTTTCACAAACTGCCAAATATCTATGGAGAAACTACGAATTTTATATGTAGCCAGTGAAATCAACCCATTCCTCCAGACCACTGATGTTGCCGATTACGTAAGAAAACTTCCTCAGGCGATGCAGGAGCGTGGAGCAGAAATAAGAATTCTTGTCCCGCGTTTTGGTTTGATCAATGAGCGTAAAAACAGGCTTCATGAAGTAGTTCGACTATCAGGGATAAATATAACCGTAGGAGATGAAGAAAAGCCACTGATCATTAAAGTCGCTTCCATTCCAAATGCTAAGCTACAGGTCTATTTTATAGATAATGATGATTATTTTCACCGTAAATCTGTTTTCGTTGATAAGGAAAACAACTTTTATGATGACAATGATGAGCGCGCTATTTTCTTCTGCAAGGGTGTTTTAGAAACTGTTAAGAAACTGGGCTGGGCACCGGATGTGGTGCACTGTAACGACTGGATGACTGCATTGATTCCGTTGTACCTGAAAACCACTTACCGTAATGATCCGATGTTTAAGGATACGAAAAGTGTGTTCACCGTACACAACAATGCATTTGATTTCAAGTTTGATGCGGATTTACAAAGCAAGGCGAAAGCAATGGATGTGAGCGATGAGGCTTTGGCGCATTTACACTCTGCAGACTTTGAAGGTTTCGTTAAAATTGGCTGTGCATATGCAGATGCTGTTATTAAAGCAGACGAGCGTTGCAGCGATAGTTTGAATCAGATTTTCAACGATGCTCCTAAGAGAGTTGAGCTTGATGAGCACGACGAGAAGTTCTCTGAGTCTTACTACAATCTGTATACAGATTTAATGAATTAACCGGAATCCGGGTATAAAACAGAAGGGGAGGCTGCAAAGTCTCCCCTTCTGTTTTATAGGGCAACTGACACTGCTGCCCATGCGACTGAAACAAATTTTCAAAAATTCATTACAATAAATATCGGTGTGTTCGAGCACTCCCTTTTTATTGGACAATT
>DASYHR010000774.1:0-3592 GCA_035998385.1 Dyadobacter sp.
GAAACTAATGAACTCACACACAGTTAGTTTTCTGTAACTCGACACCCCTTCACAAATACATTATCATTTTTTATCTACCAAAACACCGAAAAAGGTTACTTAAGTGGCTTTGATTTGATAATATTTTGAGATGAAATGTTACATTTACTACGTTTTAACCTAAACAGCACCCATAATGAAGATTGATAAAATCAAAAAAAGAGACCGTGAACGGACAAAAGGAAAAATCCTGAAAGCGGTTGGAGAAGTAATTGAACAATTCGGTACTGACAAGGTCGGTGTCAACCTGATCGCCCGTACCGCGGGTGTCAACAAAGTTCTCATTTACCGCTATTTCGAAAGTGTGGATGGTTTGATGGAACAGTATGTAAAGTCTGGGGAGTACGCGTCAACGGCGGCAGAGGATTATGCTGAAAGTATCGGTACCCTCCCTCCAGAACAACGTAACCAGGCCATGACAGACCTGATGGTAACTTTCCTTCGCGACCTCAGAGAGAGGAAGGCCACCAGAGACTTGCTTCGCTGGGAAATCGGCACAGGAAAGTCTATCCTTTCGGAGACGAAAAATGTCGTAGCCAATCGTTTGTTGGAGAAAATCGGCACCCTGCCCAATTTTGAAGATACAAGCGGATTGATGGCATTTTTGTCGGCAGGTATCTACTATCTGGTGATGGTGGAAGACTACCGCCCCAAAATGATCGATGTAGACCTCAGCACCGATGACGGCTGGAAGAGGATTGAAAATATTATTGAGCGGATTGTCAGTGACATCGGCAAATAGATATTGAAAGAAAACGCCAGAACAGCCCTTCTCAGCAATGAGTCGGGCTGTTTTGGTATTATGAGGCTACACATCACTTATATTTGCCCTCACATTACGAAATACGACCCGAAAGCAATAGAATGCCAGGGTCACCTATTCTTCTACTATGAGTGTATTGAAAAAGCTGGCAGGCGATACAGCATTATACGGCGTGAGTACCATGCTGGGCAGGCTACTTAATTATTTGCTTGTACCGCTACACACCAGCCTTTTCCTGCCGTCCGAGCTGGCCGTGCAGGTACAGTTGTTCTCATTTGCGGGAATAGCGCTGGTTATCTACACATTCGGAATGGAAACTGCCTTTTTCCGGTATGCTTCCGCGGAGTCCGACAAAAAGAAATATTACAATGTGATTCTGAGTGCCGTGATGCTGGTAAGTGTCGCCATCTCGACTGTCGTGTTTGCTTTCTCCGATGCCATTGCAGCCATCATTGAGTATCCCGAAAACGGGAATCTGGTCCGCTGGTTTGCTTTAATTATGGCTACCGACGCCATTGTGTCCATTCCCTTCGCCAGATTACGTTTAGAGAAGAAAGCACTAAAATTTGTCACGATACGGGTTTCAAATATTCTTATCAATATCGGCCTCAACCTCTTTTTCCTGGTTTTTTGCAGAGACATTTTCAACGGAGCCTATTTGTCTGCCCTGAAGCCAGCCATTGATACCTTTTATGATCCTGCCCATGCTGTAGATTACATCGTACTCGCCAATGTAATTGCCAACCTTCTTTTTATTCCAATGCTCTGGAGAGAATTCGCGGATTTTCGTTTTATTTTCAATCGCACGCTGTTTCGTCCGGTATGGGTATATGCATTTCCGATTATGGTAATGAACCTGGCTGCAGTCACGAATATGCTGTTTGACAGACTTTTTCTGCAATATCTCCTGCCAGAAAATTTTTACCCGGGACGAACCACCAAAGATGCCATAGGTATTTACGGACAATGTGTGAAGTTATCGGTATTCATGAATCTGGCCATACAGGCGTTTAAATATGCTGCAGAGCCATTCTTTTTTTCAAAAGGAGAAGATAAGAGTGCACCACCTGTTTTTGCACAGATTATGAAATGGTTTATTATTGTTTGTGTAATTATGTGGGTAGGAATATGTCTGAACCTGGATTTGCTTGCGGAGGTGTTTTTAAAGAAGAAAATATTTCAGGAAGGGCTACCGGCAGTTCCCTGGCTTTTGAGTGCGTTTTTATTTCTTGGAATTTACTACAACCTCGCAGCCTGGTTCAAACTTACCAACAAAACTCAATATGGCACTTATCTTACATTAACAGGTGCAGCAGTTGTAATTGTACTTAATGTTGTACTGGTTCCCTTAATCGGCTATCTGGGATGTGCGATCGCCTTTGCGACATCCAGCTTCGTGATGATGGCGCTTTGTTACTATTACGGACAAAAATATTATCCGGTACCCTACGATCTTCGTTCCGCCATCCAATATATCCTGGTTGGAGGGATCATCATTGTAGCTTCCACCTTCCTCGGTATCTCTGATCTTTGGATATCAGTGCCTGTACATATGTTGATACTCCTGTTGTTTACCGCCGGCGTATTTATGATGGAACGAAAACATCTACCTTTTTTACGAAAAAAATAATCTCAGCGCCCCATTTCACGAAGTAACTTATTCGAGAACAGAAATTCTTTGAGCTCAGCCACATCAGTACGGGTAATGTCATCCTTTTTGCCCTCCCACAATTTGTGCCCCTGGTAGAGGAAAATAATATTGTCGCCAATTTCCAGCACTGAGTTCATATCGTGGGTGATGATAATGGTGGTGATCCCATATTCTTCAGTTATTTCTTTGATCAGCTCATCAATTTTAACCGATGTAAGCGGATCCAGGCCTGAGTTGGGTTCATCACAAAAAAGATACATTGGATTCATCACGATGGCCCTGGCAATACCCACCCTTTTCTTCATCCCTCCGCTTATTTCAGAAGGCATTTTTTTAGCAGCTGCGTCAAGCCCTACGCGTTGCAGACAGAAAGCAACGCGATCCTGTTTCTCACTCACTGATTGATCCGTGAGCATATCCAGCGGAAAACGCACATTTTCCTCAACCGTTTTCGAGTCAAACAGTGCACCTCCCTGGAAAAGAACACCCATTTCCCGCCTTATCGACTGCTGCGTGTCTTTATCGCTGTTATAAAAGTCCCTGCCATTGTATAACACCTGACCGGAATCCGGCTTCACCAACCCTATCATACATTTCAGCAGCACACTTTTTCCCGTTCCACTTCCGCCAATGATCAGGTTTGTTTGTCCTTTTTCAAATTTAGACGTAATACCTTTGAGCACTTCCTTTCCGCTGAAAGCTTTTTCTATCCCTTTTATTTCAATCATGATTTTTCAAAGTTGTTGACAGCTGATATCGTTACAACAGCAATTGGGCTAGCAGGTAATCTGCTATTAGGATTGATATACAACTATTGGTTACGGCTCCGGTGCTCGCTTTACCTACCTCCAGCGCACCACCGGAAGTAAAAAATCCTTTGTAAGAGGATATTGTCGCGATAAGAAAACCGAAAACAAATGGTTTTACGCACATAAAGAAGATATTGTAAGGCACAAAAGAATCCCGGATACCTGCCAGATAATCTTTTTCGGTAATAACGCCTGTCATCGTACCTGCCAGATAACCTCCGAATATCCCCAAAAAAGCAGCAAAAATAACCAGCATGGGAAATGTAAACATGGCAGCCAACACTTTCGGGAGGACCAGATAGGAGGATGAATTGATTCCCATTACTTCCA
>DASYHR010000798.1:0-4412 GCA_035998385.1 Dyadobacter sp.
AGAGCGCGCTTCGCTCATGGCTACTTTCAAATTGGCTTCTGCTCCATAACCCATACCTAGCCGTCTGCTTCGCTGATCCATTTCCAATGTAGCCGGTCCCAGAATCTCAGACAATCGGCCGGCAGCGGCACGCGTTTGCAGATCCATTTGCCATAGTCTGTCTTTTGCTGTCAGGTAGCCTTGTGCATAGAAAAGATCAAAATCGTTTTTGGCGAAAATATGTGGTACACCTGTGTCGTCAAACCGTACAGTCACATCATCATGGAGCGCATCTGCTTTCAGTACGATTTCATCATGAGTCGCTTCCTGTTTCTCACCATTTTGCCAAAATCCGGAGAAAGGACTCAGGAACGGACCTAATGCAGGTGCGGGTCCCCACGGACGGCTCAATGCATAGATGAGACCGACTGTAATAGCAATGGACAAGATGGCCTTGAGAGGTTTCATAGTACAGAGGGCTAACTTTTGTTTGGTATACAACACATATTTTCTTCAAGCAGAAAGTCTCAGGAAACTACTTGTACGATTGCCTCCACCAAATTGATGTCGCTATACATAACCGAGCGCTCATCAGGAATTTCACCAGCCATAGATATACCATCCGGGAAAAACTTTTGTCTGGCGGGACGGAACGACTTTGCCGTCAGGTGTAATGCATGGACTCCGGCAGCTACAAGTTCAGCAGCATTAAGATGATTTACGCCGCCTCCAGCCATGATTTCGATAGCAGACCCTGCTTCTTTCGATAACTTGCCAAGTAACTCTGCCGCTTCAATCGCACGTGGTTTCTGGCCGGATGTTAATATGCGGGATGCACCTGTTGCAATAACCGCTTTCAGCGCTTTATGCGGATCGGGGGTAAGATCAAAGGCACGATGGAATGTGACTTTCATCGGGTGGGCAAATTCGACAAGGTCACGTGTACGTTCGATATTCACCTGTCCGTCGGGATGCAAAATACCAAGGACGACACCATCTGCGCCAAGCTTTTTGGCCAGTGCAATATCTTTCCTCATGATTTCCTCTTCAAAAATATCGTATACAAAATCGCCGCCACGCGGACGAATCATGACATAAAGTTGTATTTGAATATGTTCCCGAACCAGCTCAATCAGTCCTGCGCTTGGTGTTGTTCCTCCTTCACCGAGGCCGCCGCAAAGCTCAATTCTTTTGGCTCCTCCGGCCTGAGCGTTAATACAAGATTCAAGAGAGTAGGCACAAACTTCAATAGTCATAATCTTAATAAAATAAATGGATACGGGAAATTACAAAAGTGCCGGAGAAATTGATAAGAAAGTTATGAATCGCTCAGTTCATTCAGCACTTAGAGAGCATTCTGAAGAAAGCAGGTGTTATATAACCAGAACAGCGTGTTGATATGCGGTAAAAATGAAAATCATTAATATTTTAATTCGAACTCAATAAAATTAATTTACTGATATTCAGATTGTTAAAATCTGATTCAAATTTTTTTTGAGCAAAAAACAATTATTTTTCTTTTTTTTCGCTTAAAGCTATTAAAAGATGCAGAATTTTTTACTTTTGCAAAAATTGTTAGAAACTATTAATAGGGGAAAATACTATGTACTGGACACTCGAACTTGCGTCATATCTTGAAGATGCTCCATGGCCAGCTACCAAAGACGAGCTAATTGACTTTGCAATCAGAACAGGCGCTCCGTTAGAGGTTGTTGAAAACCTGCAGGAACTTGAAGATGACGGACAACCTTACGAAAGTATTGAGGAAATTTGGCCGGACTATCCGACAAAAGATGACTTCTTCTTTAACGAAGACGAATATTAAATGGAAGACGGCTCATTACATGCCGTCTTTTTTTTGCTTCACATTTATTCAGAAAAACTACCGGGCAGGCTTTTTTTATACCAATCAAAAACGTAAATTGTTACTCTAAACATAGCAACAGGCGAACAGAATACTCTACCATAATTTGTCATAATCCGGGATATTCAATCCATTCAGCAAATGGAACTTCGATTGCTAAAAGAGCTGGTAAAGAAAGGCGAGGGTGAGCACGTGGAATTTAAATTGAAGTCCAATCACCCGGAGAAAATTGTTCGTGAAATGGTGGCGTTTGCCAATACAGGCGGTGGAAAGCTGTTTGTTGGAGTGGGCGACGACAAAACGATCAAGGGACTCAGAGATGCGGAAGAGGACGAATACACGCTTACCAAAGCCATTGACAAGTACATCTTCCCTAAAATCAATTACAAAACAGAAAAAATCCCGATCTCTTCCGATCGCGAGGTACTGTTGATATCAATTCCGCGTAGTGTAGACAAGCCTCATTACGTTGTGGATGAGGCTGGTGCACGCCAGGCATATATTCGCGTGGAAGACAAATCCATTCAGGCAAGCCGCGAAATGAAAGAAATTATGCGGCGCGGACGTGGAGACAGGGATATCAGATTTCAATACGGAGAAAAAGAGGAGAAACTGATGAAGTTACTGGATGAGAAAGAATCCGTGACTGTCGATCTTTTTGCAGCCTTTGCCGGAATTCCACGCAAAATAGCCTCCAATACACTTGTTGTGATGGTTTTGGCCCGTATTTTGGAAGTGCATCCGCACGAAATGATTGATAAGTTTACCATGTCGATGGCGTATCAGTCGAACTGATTTTACCGGGCAATCCACATCCCTATAAGAGTGGCTGTTACACATAAAATCATGTTCAGCAGTACATCGATCATCGCATCGGACAGGCGGTTATTCAAAACCAAATGGATAGTCTCATTGCTGAATTAAGAAAATGTGCTAAAGCCACCAAAATCCCACGGATATGAAAGCGCGGTAATTTGTGATTGCATCTTGTGGCTTTTGTAGTGACCAGCCTGTGAAGAGACCTATAATCAGGCAGGCAAGTATATTCGCCGTCAGTGTTCCGAAAGGAAAGACTGACGGCCATTTTGTAAATAATTTTCCAACTCCGAACCTTGCCAGGCTACCTCCGGTAAAGGCAAGTACCAGCTGGTTCATAGGGTTAATCAGAACGGCAGATCGTCCGATTCGTCTTCACTGAAAGTTGTCACCGGAGGAAAAGCATTGCCAGCTTGTGCCGCTGGTGCGCCGCCGCCATTGCTGCTACCTGCCTTGTCCACTTTCCATGCTTTTACTTCTGTGTACCAGCGGGAATTGTATTCACGGCTTTCTACGTCGATAGACGCAGTTACCGAATCATTTACCTTCAATCCAGCCTGATCAATTTTGTCACCCCAAAGAGCTATACAAACTTTCTTAGGGTATTGCGACGGGATTTCAAGGATGAATTCCTGCTTGCGCCATGTTCCGTTTTTGCCCTGACCCGATACCTCCGGAAGTAATGCAATGACAGTTCCTGTTAATTCCATATCTATGATTGATTTTTTGAATTCTTAAAATGTGGTTTCAAAAGTAAGCTTTTTGACCTTTGATTGCAAAGGTACATTAGTCAATTGCCTGGTTCAGATCAGCAATAAGATCTTCAACGTCTTCAATACCAACACTCAAACGAATCAGTGTATCTTTTAATCCAACTTTTTCGCGTTCTTCCCTTGGTATACTTGCATGTGTCATACTCGCAGGATGCGTACACAGCGATTCTACACCACCGAGCGATTCCCCCAGGGAAAATAATTGCAACCGTTCCATCGTGCGCACAGCCTCTTCATATACATCACCCCGCAATTCAAACGAAAGCATTCCGCCAAAATCCCGCATCTGTTTTTTTGCCAGTTCATGTCCTGTATGTGTGGGTAATCCCGGGTAATATACTTTGCCTACTTTAGGATGATTTTCCAGCCATTGCGCCACTTTCAATGCATTTTCACAATGTCTCTGCATTCTGATATGTAAAGTTTTTATTCCTCTCAATACCAAAAAACAATCTTGCGGACCAGGGACTGCCCCGCTTGCATTTTGGATAAAGGCAAGTTGTTTGGCAAGCTCATCGTTGCTGGTAATGAGCGCACCCATCACCGTATCCGAGTGTCCGCCAAGGTATTTGGTAACGGAATGCATTACAATATCTGCCCCCATATCCAGTGGGTTTTGTAAATAGGGAGAAGCAAATGTATTGTCAACGGCCGTCAGGATTTCCTTTTCTTTGCACAAATCACATACTGCCTGAATATCAATCAGTTTTAATAGCGGATTGGTAGGGGTTTCAATCCAAACGAGTCGTGTTTTGCTCGTTATTGTACGTTCGATATTGGAAATATCACTCATGTCAACAAAATGAAAAACCAGTCCGAAGGCTTCGAAAATCTTCTTCATGATCCGGTACGAGCCTCCGTAAATATCATTGGTCGCAATAATCTCATCTCCCGGACGAAAGAGCTTCAGCACGGCATCGGTAGCAGCAAGTCCGGACGCAAAGCAAATGCCATATTTGCCGTTTTCCAAAGCTGCCAGG
>DASYHR010000855.1:0-4117 GCA_035998385.1 Dyadobacter sp.
CGGTCATGAGAATATCCTGACTCGAACTTCTTCGGAGCTAGACTTACGGAATCAGCAGGCAGTTGCAGATTTTTTTGAGCAGGAGAAACCTGACTACGTTTTTCTTGCTGCAGCAAAAGTTGGTGGGATCGTGGCAAACAATACCTATCGTGCCGACTTCATTTATGAAAACCTCATGATTCAGGCAAATGTTATCCATCAGGCACACGTGCATGAAGTTAAAAAACTGATGTTCCTTGGATCATCATGTATCTACCCGAAACTTGCGCCACAACCTCTGAAGGAGCAATACCTGCTGACAGGACTTTTGGAAGAAACCAACGAACCTTATGCTATTGCTAAAATCGCAGGTATCAAACTATGCGAGGCTTACAAAGATCAGTATGGAAGTAATTTTATCAGCGTGATGCCTACGAACTTGTATGGATACGGTGACAACTACGACCTGAAGAACTCTCACGTACTCCCAGCACTTATACGTAAATTTCACGAGGCAAAGCAGGAAAACAAACCTTTTGTACAGGCTTGGGGCACAGGTTCCCCTAAACGTGAGTTCCTTTTTGCAGACGACCTGGCAGATGCCTGCCTGTACCTAATGGAAACGTACGATGGCAGAGAGCTGGTAAACGTAGGAACAGGCGAAGATCTGAGCATTAAAGAACTGACCGAGCTTGTGGCTGAAACCACGGGATATGTGGGAGAAATAAAGTGGGATACATCCAAGCCGGACGGCCCCCCCCGTAAGCTGATGGATGTATCCAAGCTACACAGTCAGGGATGGAAACATACCATAGATCTGCCAGAAGGCATTGCACTGGCTTATGCTGATTTCCTGAAAAATCAGGAAGTGTACACCGCTTAAATCAGATATTACAGAATTTATATAAGACTCTTATAATTATCCAACCAAGGCCGAAGGCTGACCGCAGGACGGACCTAGCTGATTGCCGATACCAAACAATACAATGACAAAAGTAGCCCTAATCACCGGAGTAACAGGCCAGGATGGCGCTTATCTGAGCGAACTTCTTTTAAGCAAAGGTTATATCGTCCACGGTCTGAAACGAAGAAGTTCTTTGTTCAACACAGATCGCATCGATCACCTATACGAAGATCCGCACGTTGACAATGCAAGATTCATCCTGCACTATGGTGACCTGACAGATTCGATGAACCTGACCCGTATCATACAGGAAGTTCAGCCTGACGAAATCTACAATCTTGCTGCGATGAGCCATGTACAGGTAAGTTTTGAATTACCTGAATACACTGCCAACGCCGACGGTATCGGGACGTTGCGTATTTTGGAAGCAGTTCGTTTGTTAGGGCTTACCAAAAAAACAAAAATATATCAGGCATCGACTTCCGAGCTATACGGTTTGGTTCAGCAGGTTCCACAATCCGAAACAACGCCTTTCTACCCGCGTTCGCCTTATGCGGTTGCCAAAATGTACGCATACTGGATCACGGTTAATTACCGCGAAGCCTATGATATGTTTGCCTGCAACGGTATTCTTTTCAACCACGAGTCGCCTTTACGCGGTGAGACGTTTGTAACACGTAAGATCACTCGTGCTGCTGCGAAGATTGCTTTGGGACTACAGGACTGTCTTTACATGGGTAATATTGATTCACAACGGGACTGGGGGCACGCTAAGGATTACGTGGAGGCTATGTATCTGATTCTTCAGCAAGAAAAACCTGAGGACTTTGTAATTGCGACTGGTGTAACAACTCGAGTTCGCGAATTCATCCGCAAGACATTCGCTTTCCTCGGTATTGAGCTAACCTTTAGTGGTGAAGCTGAAGATGAGGTAGGAACGATTTCGGCAATCGACACGGCCCGTTTGGAACAACTGGGAATTACTGCTGGCGATCACCTGAAACTGGGAACGACAGTACTAAAAATCGATCCAAGATATTACCGCCCTACCGAAGTGGAATTGCTTATTGGTAACCCTGGCAAATGCGACGAAAAACTGGGATGGAAACCAAAACATACCCTGGATATGCTGATTGAAGATATGGCTACTTCAGATTTAAGATTGTTCCAAAAAGATCAGTTGTTGTTGAAAGAAGGTTTTGGGGTGTTGAATTATTTTGAATAAAAAATCAATAAATGTCCACAACTAGAAGATTAATATCTGGAACAATCGCATCATGGGCAAAAATCGGGGTAACCTTAGTCACACAAATAGCTCTGGTGCCTATCTTTCTTACACATTGGAACGTAAAAACCTATGGTATCTGGATAGCTATACAAGCATTGGTTACAGTAATCTCCACTTTTGACCGGGGCTTTGTTGATTACCTAGGATATAAATGTTTACAAATTGGCCCAAGCGGAAGACGAGAGATTGGTTCAATAATGGTGTCAGGAATTAAAACAATAATTCTTTTCGGATTGTTGCAACTTGTTCCAATAATTTTATTCAGCCTGTCACCCTACATGCCTTACTTTTTAGGCGAAGTTATAGATGACCAACTTATCAATCCTGATGTGGGCTGGGCATTAGTATTTCAATGGTTTGCTTGGACATTTTTTTCAAATACAACTGGACTGTTGTTTAGAGGATTAAATGTGTTTGGATATTATCCAAGAATGGGTTGGTGGGACGCTTTCATTGCAGTAATAACTTCATTAGTTTCGGTATTAATAGTTGCAACTGGGGGAGATCTGTTTTTAGTATCTTCAGGAACAGCGATATCTATCGCGATTGTGAATATCTGTCGCTACGTTGATATTAAATTTCTCATTCAAAAGGAACAGATTCCAATTGGCCTAGGAAATCTTAATGGAGGTATCGCAAGCTATTTGACATCCTTAAGGTTGTCACTTAGATATTTTCTTGAGAACTTTCGACAGCAAGGAGTAAGAATTGTTTTAGCCCCACTAGCCGGAGCGGCCTCACTTGCAGCATTTTCAACAATCCGTACAGGCGCAAATGTCACACAACAAGGGCTCCTTACTATAACCAACCCTCTTCTACCTGAGCTGATGAGATTCCTAAACCATAAGGATGGAGAAAAAATGGAGGCATCATTTGCTACTGTATGGCTAATACTTGTTGTAATATTATCTCCGGCTGTAATTATACTTCAAACATTCGCTCCCCCTCTTTTCCAGATTTGGACGAAGGGAAAGATTATTTATGATCCAGTGCTATTTGCTTTTCTTTCTTTTGGCGTTTTAGTTTACGCTTTGTCTCAGCCAGCACTTGCCATAATCGTAGGCAATAATATGCTAAAAGAACAAGTAGCAGTGTCTGTTGTTGCCTCAATAGTTTTAGCACTTTGTCTATTCACATTAGTACCATATTGGGGAATAACAGGTGCAGGCATTGGGCTATTTCTATCAGAAACCATAGCCGCAATAAAGCTGATAAAATATGCAAAACTTTGGCTTAACAAAAATTCAATGCAATGGCCGGTTGGAGCATCCGTCATTGCAACTAGGTCAATTGCTATTTCCATTTTGTCTATTCTTTCAATAATTGCTTTACCTGGATATCAAATAATAATACTAATAGTTAGCTTAGTAGTATCGACATGGAATATTGTCCAATACTGGGCAAACCTACCTAAATTTGCAATAGCTCGAATCAAATCAGTATTTATGCAGATACCATTAATTAATAAAATTTAGTCCGAGCAAAACGGTTTAAATTATAAGAACTAAAACTAATTGCATTATTTAACAATTGTTAGAAAAAATGGCAGAAACGGGAAGGATCTTATTTAAAAGTGTACATGAAACTAAAGATGAATCTTCCAATATTCAATTTAGGAGACAGTTATTTTTTCTGAAATATTTTAAAAAATGGTCATGGACATTACTCATTATTGCTTGTCTAATTCAATGCGCTGTTTTTTGGAGTGTGGAAAACACTTTTGGAGTGCTTTGCTGTATTTTTGCATGGAAATTAGCTACAACGTTGATCATAAATCCATACAATTTAAATAGGTACACTCTTTCGACTTTTGTAATAATCGGATTTTGTCTAACACAATATATTCTGCCGGTAATATTTATATTGCTTGAAGGAAAACCTTTGGTTTATAATCTTAACTTTCCGGTACAGGTTTTTATCCATTCAATTCTCGCACTTTTAGTTTT
>DASYHR010000857.1:0-2424 GCA_035998385.1 Dyadobacter sp.
AACGTGCACGACCGTATTTTACAGAGATGGTAACTGTTTAAATATCTAGTTTGAGATAAAAACTTTTTTTCTCACTCGCTACACCACCAATATTTTCCTTGAATCGAATAAGGCTCTGTTTTTTGTGACCAAATTGATCCAGAGAAGTACCAAGGTCCAGGATTTCTATATTTTCAAGCTGGCAATATTGATATATCTGGTCAATGAGCATCACGGTCGGACTGTACGTTTGATATTCCGGGAGACTGTCGGTTAGAAAGTTATAGAGTATCCGGTTATTGACACGTATAGTGATCGAAAGTGCAAGCATATTTTCGGCCAAAGTGACAATGAAAACTCTTATCTGAGTTGGGAATTTTTGAAATAAAGTTGTCAATTGAGAAAGGTTCAAAGGCAGTCGGTAACCTTTTAGTGCACGGCAATGACTCAAAAACTGATAAAGAACTTCGGGTTCGGGGTCAGGAATTAGCTGTGCTATGAGTGACGACCGTTCGCATTTTTTCAGCCTTCGTCGCTCAGCCGGACGTATAATTTGACTGAATTTTTGTGCTGAGACCGTAATGTGATGATTTACAGTAGTCTGACTGCATTGAAAGCCGTTCGAAAGAAATATTTCTGAGATGACGTTAGCATGAAGTTCAGAGTAGCAAGAGGCGTAATGGTTGATATACAGTTCTTTTGCGGAGCTGCTTATCAGGTTTGTAAGGATAGACTTTAAGAAAAATTCCGTTTCCTGTCTGGTCACATCATCCTGACATTGTATACTGCCAAAAGGAGCAGAAGGTGCTGATACACTGATACCTGAGTCGGGATAGGTGCACTGGAAAATTGCGATCGGAGCTACACAATTATTTCGATACAGATAATAATAGAAAATCGGATTATTGGTTTGGGTAGCGAGATGATCAGTAGTCAGGTAGAGAAAAATGTCGAAATTGACTTTATTTTTTTCTACACCGTCACGGGATATAATTGTATAAATTTTTTGTTCAGTGTGGTTATTGTCAGTCATTTGTGTGTATTTTCGCACGCCGATAGTCACAATACATGCAAAATCAGTAGGTGTGGTGAATGGAACAATGTGTGGATTTGGCTGGTTGTCCTTAAAACTCAGATGTATAAATTTGTTTGATACAGTAGTAGAGTAGATACTAAATTTAAAATAATTATGTTAATTATGGTGTCTATTGTTATTTTTGTGTAAAATAAGAGCGAAATAGGCGTTGGAACAAATCCGACAGCTTCGGTAATATTTGCTTTAAAACTCTATCAGGATATACAGTTGCACTGATTTTGAAGAAAAAAGAAATCCCTTTATTTATTTGCATCTAACCTAGTACATGAAACACATACTTATTGCCGAAGACCATGCTGTTGTAAGAATTGGTACAAAACATTTATTGCAGTCTCTGATTCCGGATTCCGAAATTGCAGATGTTGAAGATTTCGATGCTCTGATCGGAGAATTGGGTTTGAAGCAATATGATCTTTTGATACTTGATATCAATATACCTGGTGGTAACAATACAAAAATGGTGGAGGCCATTCGCACGAAATCGCCATCTACAAGAATCCTGATGTTTTCAAGCTACGATGAGCAGTTGTATGGCTTATTGTATCTTCAGGCTGGTGCTGATGGGTATTTATCCAAAGATGCTCCTGAGGAAGAATTTAAGGCTGCTGTGCTAAGTGTATTGAACAACAAAAAGTACATGAGCGAAGAGATGCAGCAGATGAACATCAACAGGCTGATCAACCCGAAAGAATTTCTTCCTGATCCTATCGTGAGTTTGTCTCCGAGGGAAACAGACGTAATGAATTTGCTTAAGGAAGGATTGGGTACCGCAAAAATCGCTGAAAAGCTAAATTTGCAGTTGTCAACCGTAAGTACCTACAAAGCACGTATTTTTGAAAAGCTGGGTGTGAAGAACATCGTTGAGCTGATCACTAAAATAAAGTAGATCAATAGATTCTGCAAACATTATTAATAACCCTGTATGTATATAGGGTTATTTTTTTTACCCATAAATTGAAACAAAGAGGGATGAGAAAGTTAGAGGTTGACGAAATGGACCGGTTATCGGTGGAGGAGTTCAAAGAGGCCGACAAGTTTCCTTACGTCATCATATTAGACAATATACGTAGCCTTAATAACATAGGCTCGTTTTTCAGGACTGCGGACGCGCTGAAAGCGGAGAAAATTATCTTAGGCGGATATACGCAGCAGCCGCCTCACAGAGAAATAACAAGGAGTGCGCTGGGGGCAGAATTGTCTGTTGCCTGGGAAAAAGCAGAGGATGTTGTTGAGGCGGTAACCGACTTGCAGCAAAAAGGTTATACTGTGCTTGCAGTAGAACAGGCTGAAGGGAGTACTTTACTGGAGAAATATAATTTTATTGCAGGTGATCGTTACGCTTTCGTTTT
>DASYHR010000860.1:0-3316 GCA_035998385.1 Dyadobacter sp.
TGTAACACTGATTATATTTATAAACCAACACCATATGATAAGACAACTATCAACGGTAATGGCTTTTCTAGCAGTAAGCGCACTGTCATACGGGCAGGAAACTTTCCCAAGAAACGGAGCTTATGATGAGCGCTCCGGCCGTTACGCATTCACCAACGCCAACATTGTAGTAGACTCAAAAACTACAATTCAGAATGGAACACTTCTCATTGAAAACGGGCTGATCAAGGAAGTAAACAAACAAGTAAAAATCCCAACCGGAACGGTTGTAATTGACCTAAAAGGAAAGTACATCTATCCTTCTCTGATCGATCTCGATTCCGATTATGGTATGCCGGAAGTAAAAAATGAACGCAGAGCAGGCGGAGGAAGAGCCACGCCGCAGCTGGAATCAAACAAAAAGGGAGCATTTGGCTGGAACCAGGCGATTCAACCTGAAAATGAAGCGGCAGCCCTGTTCACACCCGATGCAAAGAAAGCAGAAGATCTTCGCAAAATCGGGTTTGGTACGGTATTGAGCCATTCACATGATGGTATCGTGAGGGGAAGTGGTGCACTTCTGTCCCTGACAGACGAATCGGCCAACAAAGCAATCCTTAATGGTAAAGCGTCCTCGCACTTTTCTTTCAGCAAAGGGACGTCTACTCAAACTTACCCATCTTCCGGAATGGGTATCGTGGCATTGTTGCGCCAGAATTACTATGACGCTGACTGGTATGGCAAAAGCGGAAAAACGCAAGAAAAAAACCTTTCGCTTGATGCTTTCAATAGTCTGAAGGGCTTGCCATCCATCTTTGAAACGAATGATAAATATAGCGTGCTTCGTGCTGACAAGATCGGTGACGAGTTTGGAGTACAATATATCATTCGTGGTGGCGGAGATGAGTACCAGCGCCTGGATGAGATCAAGGCAACCAAAGCTCCGTTAATCTTGCCTTTGCAATTTCCTGAAGCTTATGATGTAGCTGATCCGTGGGATGCAGATCTTGTGAGCATGACCCAACTTAAACATTGGGAACTGGCTCCGAAAAATGCGTCAGAAGTAGCAAAAGCTTCCATACCATTTGCATTCACGATAGCAGGTATTAAGAACAAAGGTGATTTTTGGAAAAACCTGAGAACTGCGATTGAATACGGTCTGCCTAAAGAAAAAGCACTTGAAGCATTAACCAGCGTTCCTGCCAGTCTGATCAAAGCTGAAGGCCAGGTAGGAAGTCTGAAAGCCGGATTACTTGCCAATTTCCTGATTACCTCCACTGATCTTTTCAGCAAGGATAACATCATTTATGAAAACTGGGTACAAGGCAAAAAATTCATTGTCTCACCTCTGAACGCTACGGATATCCGCGGTACTTACGCGTTGTCTGTCAACAATCAGCCAACAGGTAAAATCCAGATTTCAGGAACTGTGGAGAAACCGGAGTATAAGGTTATTCTTCAGGATACAGTAAAGATTACGCCCAAGGCTGTATTGACAAACGAATTGCTGACAATTACGTATCAGCCTGATAAAAAACGTCAGGAAAATGTACGTCTTACAGGATGGTTTACCGGAAAAGGCCTCACAGGTGAAGGTGTATTACCAAATGGAAATGTGGTTCCGTGGTCAGCAACACTGTCTGAAAAATATACAGCAACAACGCCAAAAGATTCCGCTGCTAAAAAAGTGGCAGAAACAGGTAAGATCGTATATCCTTTCACTGGTTTTGGAAATGAAGAACTTCCGAAATCTGAAACTGTACTGATCAAAAACGCAACGGTTTGGACCAATGAGAAAGAAGGTATTCTGCAAGGTACTGACGTGTTGGTACAGAATGGTAAAATCACAAAAATCGGGAAATCCCTCTCTGCACCGTCAGGATCAAAAACAATAGACGGCACCGGCAAGCACCTGACAACAGGTATTATTGACGAGCATTCTCACATTGCGTTGTTTACAATCAATGAAGGTGGTCAAACCAGCTCAGCCGAGGTAAGAATGAGTGATGTGATCAACCCTGATGACGTCAACATTTACCGCCAGCTTGCGGGTGGTGTTACAACCTCTCATCTGCTTCACGGATCTGCAAACTCTATCGGCGGACAAAGTGCACTGATCAAACTGAAATGGGGAACTAACCAATCAGAAATGCTGATTCCCCAGGCCAAAACAATCAAATTTGCTTTGGGTGAAAACGTAAAACAATCTAACTGGGGTGATGTGGCACGCGTTCGCTTCCCACAAACCAGAATGGGTGTGGAGCAGGTATTCTACGACCATTTCATCAGAGCTAAAGAATATGCGCAAAGCTGGAAGACTTTCAACGCGAAAAAATCGGGTGTAGCGCCAAGAAGAGATCTGGAACTCGATGCGCTGGCTGAAATTCTTGCAAACGAAAGGTTTATTACCTGCCACTCCTATGTTCAGTCTGAAATCAATATGCTGATGAGCGTTGCTGATTCTTTGAAATTTAAGATCAACACGTTTACACATATCCTGGAAGGCTATAAACTGGCTGACAAAATGCAGGAAAGAGGTATCGGCGGCTCAACATTTGCCGACTGGTGGGCATATAAAATGGAGGTAAAAGAGGCAATTCCTTACAATGCTGCTCTGATGTACCACGAAGGTGTAACAGTTGCAATTAACTCGGATGATGCCGAAATGGCCCGCAGATTAAATCAGGAAGCAGCTAAAACAGTAACCTACGGCGGTGTACCTGAAGAAGATGCCTGGAAAATGGTAACCCTTAACCCTGCAAAACTGCTTCGTGTAGACGACAAATTGGGAAGTGTTAAAGCAGGTAAGGATGCTGACCTGGTTTTATGGAATGCCAATCCGCTATCTGTATATGCCCGTCCTGAATTTACAATGATTGAAGGCACTATATATTTCGATCGTAAAAAGGACGAAGAAAAGCAGAAAACAATGGCAGTAGAGCGTGAAAGACTGATTCAGAAAATGCTTAGCGATAAAGCAGAAGGTAAGCCTACACAACGTCCGCAGGGAGCACAACCAAAAATGTGGCATTGCGAAGACATCGTAGGCGTTCATGCTGAACACGCTGAAGAAAAATAAGCCATGGATCAGGAAAGGGTTTTTCTAAATCTTCCCGTTAATTTCAAAACAATGACACAAAGGAAAAACAATATATTTAACCGGGCGGTTTTGGCGGCAATGATGGCCGTAACGGCACATTTTGCACATGCACAAAATCCGGCTCCGGCAAAGCCACAAGCCAAACCGATCGTACTGACCGGCGCGACAATCCATACTGGCAACGGCCAGGTGATCGAAAACGGAGTAATCGCTTTTGACAAAGGCATCATTACTCAG
>DASYHR010000866.1:0-2011 GCA_035998385.1 Dyadobacter sp.
CCCCCAAAATGTCCGTCGAAGAAATAGGGCTTTTTACCTTTTTGTTTTTTGCCATCCTGATCATGGTCATGCCCGTTAAAGATCGCTTTTACATTCGGTGTATTGTCCAGCAAATCCATGATCTCTTTACAGTTGATGCCATTGTCCGTCCATTTTTCAGGCGTGATATGGAGAAATACAAATACACCCCTTTTTTCGGTGTGTTTGGCTAGCTCTTCTTTGAGCCATTGGATATCCGGACAAACGTATTCACCCTTTTCATTGGAAGTATCACCGATCACAAAGGCATAATCCTTCAAGCCAAAACTATGATTAGGCTTATAGCCCCAGGTACTTTCCCAAACGTCTATTCCCACTCTGTCGTGGTTGCCTCTGCCTACATAATAGGGAACACGAAGCCCAGCCAGCAAGGTTTTGAGGTCATACAGAAGTGTGGGGTCATCATGGATCAAGTCACCATTCAGCATCAGAAAATCGACGCCTTTTTGTAATTTTTCCCTGTTGATCCATCTTACCAGATCGGTATGCATGGCTTTAAACTCCGTTCCGGGCTGTCCGTAATGACCGTCCGAAGCAACAATAAACCGCATGACCATTCTGGCTGCAGAGTCGTCAGAAGCAAAAACAGGCACCGAAGTAATGGCAGGTATAGCAGGCAAAAGTTTAAGAAATGAACGTCTTTGTAAGGTCATTTTGTTTCAGATTGAATCAGAGTCGCGGCATATAATCTAGTCAAAAATAGTTATTCATCATTGATATTTCCCTTAATATTGCAGGTAATTATTATTTTTTAACAAGCGTATTATGGATCGTCTCATTCTTCAGAAAGCTGCATCGTACTGTGCTTACCAGGAACGTACCCAGGATGAAGTGAAGCTCAGGCTGAAGAAATGGAACGTGTGGGGCGATGAGGCTGATGAAATTATAGCCGAACTGATTTCAATGAATTACCTCAGCGAAGAGCGGTTTGCGCAGACTTACGCAGGCGGTAAATTCAGGATCAAGAACTGGGGACGTATGAAGATCAGGCAGGAACTCAACCGGCGTGGTCTCAGCAATTACAGCATTGAAAAGGGGATGAGTGAGATTAAGGATGAAGCCTATGTTTCAACATTGAAAGAGCTGCTCACCAAGAAAAAAATCCTGCTCGAAAAGACAGAAACTGACAAATTTAAGCTGAAGCAAAAATTGGTACGCTATGCCCTTGGCAAGGGATATGAAAGTGAACTGGTGTGGAAGTTGGTGGGTGAGGAATGAGGTTTGGGGGTTTTTGATGTTGATTGTTACATGCCTATGGCATTTTTCACGAACCTTATTTAGGCATTTCTACCAATATTTCATGCCTACGGCATTTTTTTATTTCAATTGTGAGATCTTTCAGTTATGCCACTATTATGTTTCACAAAATATCCTGTGATAAATCGCGTAGCGATGTAATATCGGTAGCCATAAGAATACCGAAGACCGCCAATTCCGTAGGAATGCAATATCCCTGAAAATAAGAAAGAGGTTAATCCGACGTAAAACAATTACGATTGATTAACCTCTTTTGAAATTTATAATAGATCAGAAATCCGAATCAAAAGAAATCTTGTGTCCTGAATCCTTGTCTTTTACCCCGCTCATCACACCTGCTTTCTGGTATTCGCCCACTCGTTTTTCGAAGAAGTTGGTTTTGCCGGGCAGTGAGATCAATTCCATAAAATCAAAAGGATTGGCAGAACCGAACTGCTTAGGACAGCCCAGGCGTTCCAGCCAGAAATCAGCGATGTATTCAATATATTGATTCATCAGATCAGCATTCATGCCGATGAGTGACACCGGAAGTGCCTCTGTCACAAATTCCTTTTCGATGCGCACTGCATCCATCATGATCTCAATCACACGCTCCTGAGGGAGTTGATTCACGATGTGGCGGGTATACAACAGACATGCAAATTCGCAGTGAAGTCCTTCGTCGCGGGAGATCAATTCGTTGGAAAATGAAAGTCCGGGCATCAAACCACGTTTT
>DASYHR010000869.1:0-1936 GCA_035998385.1 Dyadobacter sp.
CCTAAATTCGCCGTGATACACCCTCACTCATGGTTTTTAGACTACATTCTTAAACAATCGAAAAGTGGATAAAGTACAAGCATTTATGTCCCGCGTCATCAGCCGCAACCCGGGAGAAAATGAGTTTCATCAGGCAGTTCAGGAAGTAGCGGAATCTATCATTCCTTTTACAGAAGACAAACCAGTCTATCAAAAAGCCAGAATTTTGGAACGGATTGTTGAACCTGAAAGGATCATTATTTTCCGTGTTCCATGGATTAATGATAAGGGAGAGATTGAAGTGAACCGGGGATATCGTGTGCAGGCTAACAGCGCCATCGGACCTTACAAAGGCGGCTTGAGATTTCACCCATCGGTGAATCTGAGCACATTGAAATTTCTTGCATTCGAACAAACATTTAAAAACAGCCTTACACAGCTACCGATGGGTGGTGGTAAAGGCGGTGCGGATTTTGATCCGAAAGGGAAGTCTGATCGTGAAGTAATGGCTTTCTGCCAGAGTTTTATGACCGAGTTATTCCGTCATATCAGTTCTGATAATGACGTTCCGGCGGGAGACATCGGCGTGGGTGGTCGTGAAATCGGGTTTTTATTTGGTCAATATAAAAGACTTAAAAATGAATTTACCGGCGTTCTGACCGGAAAAGGTGCGAGTTATGGAGGAAGTCTGATCCGCCCGGAAGCGACAGGATATGGAGTGGTTTACTTCGTGGAACAAATGCTGAAACTTCGTAACGACAGCATCAAAGGAAAAACTGTAGTCATATCCGGTTCAGGTAATGTGGCACAATATACCCTTGAAAAATGCATCGAACTCGGTGCGAAAGTAGTGACGCTTTCCGACTCGGCAGGCTATATCTATGATGAAAAGGGTATTGATGCTGAGAAATTTGCCTACATCATGCACTTGAAAAATGAAGTACGCGGAAGGATTCAGTCTTATGCTGACAAATTCGGATGCACCTACGTGGAAGGCAGAAAACCCTGGGAAGTTCCGTGTGATATTGCGCTTCCGAACGCAACCCAAAATGAACTGAACGAGGATGATGCGAGACTCCTGATCAAAAATGGTTGTAAGCTGGTGGCAGAAGGAGCCAATATGCCATGCACCAACGAAGCCATAGCGGTATTCGAAAATGAAGACATTATGTATGCACCCGGCAAGGCTGCAAATGCCGGTGGCGTTGCAGTGTCAGGTTTGGAGATGTCTCAGAATTCCCTTCGCTTGTCATGGACACGTGAAGAAGTAGATAAGAGATTACAGGATATTATGTTCAATATACATGCTACCTGCACCAAGTACGGTCATAAAGCTGATGGCAGAATGAGTTATGTACAAGGCGCTAATATTGGCGGCTTTGTACGCGTAGCTGATGCGATGCTTGCGCAAGGAATCGTTTGATTTATTTCCTATAATTGAAAGAGGCAGATGGTCAGGGAGCCGCACCCGCCATTTGCCATTATCATTTCAGGCTTCGTCCCAACTCCCGACGAGCCTTACCTTTTCTGCATTTAGGTTTATTTCTCATTTGATTCGCACTATTGCGTCAAATTTGCACCACCGTTCATCTTCAGGTATCGAGTAAAGCCGTTCCGGCTGGTCTGATTTTTTCTTGCATGATAAAACGTATAGCCATGAGGATATCATTCCGGATTGAAGAGATTTCCGACTGGCTTTACTTTTAATCAAATCGGTAATACTATTTCATCTTAACTAACAGCATACATGGGCATATTCGATTCATTTTCGCAACTACGAAATATTCTTCAGAACATAGATTTAGCGGCTGTTCACAAGCTTTCCCAAAAGGTTGACCTTAACAAGCTGATGGGAACTGTAGCCAAAATGAGTGAGGAAGATTTGGCAAAAATGCTGAAATTCATGCAAGCTGGTTCAGCCGACAAACGTCCTAAACCGGAAGTCAATGGCGACTTT
>DASYHR010000888.1:0-7411 GCA_035998385.1 Dyadobacter sp.
CTATTGGCACGGCTGCTTTTGTCGAGTATTAAAGAAAGTGGTAAGGTCATTATGACGACTAGTGACGCACACGATCCTGCCATTATTCCATTCGGCCCGAAGCAGTTAAATATTTATGAGCTGGCGTACCCAACCCAATATAGCCCGAAGGGGATGGCGTTTTATGCTGCGACAAAACTTTGTAACTTACTTACGGTCAGTGCGATGGAGTCGAAGTTTGGCGAGGTGAAAAATATGGCTTTTATTGCATTCAATCCGGGTTTAACAGGAGATACATCTTTGATGGGCAAACAGTCCGGGTTTATACGACTTGTAGTATCCGCGATTCGGCCGGTATTTCATATGATTAGTTTTATCAAACCTGCATTTTACATGGGCACTGCAAAGCGTTCGGGAGAAGCTTTGGCTGAACTCGCATTAGGCAAGGTCATACCACCTACAGGTAAGATTTACACCTCGCTGGTCAGAGGAAAAATTACCTTTCCCAATCCGTCCGTACTTGCACAAGATGATTACACAAGAGATTTGTTATGGAATGAAAGTGCCGGAATGGTAGGACTACCAGTGTAGAAAGACCAGCTATGAGAAAGCAGACAGAAAATTTATTTACAGATTCCATCGTCTATTCATTGGATACAGCTAAGCAAACAGAATATGACAATTTGCTTGAAGAAAGTGTTTTATTGTTGCAACTTTCCGGCGAAATGACCTTTGAGACATCAGGCGACAAGATTACAGCACGCCCGGGAGATGTTTATCTGGTTAAAAAACACCAATTCGTGAAAACTACCAAGACTCCACAAGATAATGAATTTTACAAAGCCCTGATGTTTGTATTGAAAGAGGATGTTTTGCGGGAATATGCCTTGGAAAACCAAATGGAAACGAAAAAGAGATATCGGGGTCAGTCTAATATCCTCCTGCCTGAAAGTAACTATGTAAAGGGTTTCTTCAACTCTCTTATACCTTACACCCAGAATGCGAAAAGTATAAGCCATCCGCTAAGCATATTGAAGGTAAGAGAAGCAATCGAACTTTTGCTGCATCTGAAACCTGACCTTCGGGATTTCCTTTTTGATTTCTCCGAACCCCATAAAATTGACCTTGCAAAATTTATGCATGCCAACTTCAAATTCAATGTACCAATCGAAAACTTTGCTAAACTTACAGGAAGAAGTCTCGCAGGTTTCAAGCGTGATTTCAATAAAAAGTTCGGTGTACCTCCCCGCAAATGGCTACAAAACAAACGGCTTGCAGAAGCACATTTTCAAATAGTAAAACATAATAAAAAACCATCTTCAATCTATTTGGAGCTTGGTTTTGAGAGCTTATCCCACTTCTCGTATGCGTTCAAAAAGCAGTTTGGATATTCTCCGAAGGCTTCCCGCATCCAAAATATGTAATGAGAGGATTTAACATAAATGCTCCATCATGTCTTCCGTTATTGCGGATTTCGGGATGGAGCATTCTATTAGATTTTACCTTCAACTGATAGTCGAGACTTATTTACTATTTCCAATCAGTGTAACAATACTTCTCGGACTCACTTTCAAACCCGATGCAGTGGCTGTGATATCTATGGGAGCCATATCAGCAGTTGCTGATGTCTGGTACCCTTTTGTAACCATCAGGTTATTTTGTCCTGATTTGATGACCACATCTCTGGTTTGGGTTCCCGAGTTGATCAAAACAGTTACCAATTCACCATTCGTATTCTGGTAGGATGAAATCAGCAGATCATTTTCGGGTTTGTTAGAGATGATTTCAGTTCTAACGGCCCCCGGACGCACAAAGCGACTAAATTGCCCCAGTGACCAAAGCATTTTCGAGCTCTGGAAGTTCCCGTCTGTTTTGTTTTTATCAATGTAAATAAGACCATCCTTGTAATCATAAGGCGATATCGCAATCCACCAATGCCACGCAGAAGCACCTGCATTTACAAGATCATTGTGAATTACTTTGGCCACATAAATCCCCGGATCTATTCCGAGGTCTTTACCGTTTCCGTTGATTTCTCCATCGTTATCTCCGAGTATACAATACTCCGACATCCAATATTTCAGTCCTTCCACCGATTTTAACTTTTCTGCCAGTTTCGTTCTTTTTTCAGTCGCTGCCCGGAAAGGGGAGGTGGTGAAGTAACTGTGTCCCGAAATGCTCCTGGAAAGGTTAGGAAGATCGCCAACATAGTTTGGAGACGCTTTGTCAAAAAACGCATAGATCTGGTTCTGACGATCCTGTTTGTTAAATTCAGAATACAGATATTCGATCTGTCCCGCTTCGGCAACGTCAATTTTGGTTGTCAGGTTCTGGCTGGTTAAAGCCGAACTCAATGCCTTTGTGATTTGTGCGATCTCATTGTTGTAGAAAGGAGTGCCTTCCTGTCCGCCATCGCTCCAGTCCCATTGCGGTTCATTAACAGGACTGATATGATTGAACGTGATGCCGGTTTTGTTTTTTACACCTGCGATCACATCAGCCAGATAAGTCGCAAATTTGGGGAAATTGGCTGGTGCAAGATTGCTTTTACCATTGTCAGCATAGCCTTTCTTGTTGACCGTAAGCTGAACCGGAGGACTGTTCGGGAAGGCCAGAAATTCATTCACACCACGCTCTTTGGCAGCATTCAAAAACCAAACCTGACCCGCCTGTTTGTTCCAGTTAAATGATCCGTCGCTATTCAAAAAAGATTCAGCTCTGCGCCACTCATCACCGATTCCGCTTTGAGTACCTTGTTCTGCGGTACCGGCACCGATGTTGAATCTCCATAGCGACAGGCCAATTCCTTTGGGCTGACCATTTGCATCGGCTTCCTGACTGAATAATAAATCGGCAATAGCTTTACGTTTTGCATCCGGCCAGTTTCCTACAAACTGCCCCGACCAGGCATCCGAAGCGCCGAAATGATCAATGGTTTGAAATGTGGTTGCGGGGTTAACGGTAAGCGTAATGACGTTGTCGCTTTCCTGTTTTTTAACGCCGGTTTCTGAGCCTTTGCAAGCGAAGAAAAGTGAGATAATGCCGGTGAATAGGACTGCCCGGCTAATGGTATTGGTATAGGACATGGGTTAGGGGATAAAAAAAGCCCTTTTCCGGTTGAGTGGAAAAGGGCTTCGGTGAAGACTCGACTAGTAGCCCTGATTCTGGGTCAACTTGTTATTGGAAGCCTGTATTTCCGAGCGTGGAATTGGCAGCCAGTATTGTTTCTCAACGAAACTTTTACCTGTAAGCGCTTCCTTTCTCGTATATACATAGTTGGTTCCGCTTTTTGTAATTTCAATACCATAAGCTGGCACGTTTTCTTTCACAGGGGCAGTTTTCCAACGGCGTACATCGTAAAAACGGTGTTCCTCAAATGCAAGCTCAATTCTTCTTTCATTATGAATACGCTCACGCATCTGCGCCTGAGTAAGTCCTGCAGGAACTACAGGCATGTTTACACCAGTACGCTGTCTCACTGCATTGATCGCCGCATAAACAGTTGCGTCCGGTCCGCTTGCTTCGTTTTGCGCTTCAGCATAGTTAAGCAAGATCTCAGCATAACGGAAGTAAATCCAGGTTTGTGTTCCGGCCACATCCCATGGGTTATCAATAGGCAGGTTGTCGTTCATGAATTTCTTCAGATAGTACCCCGTTCTTGATGTGTTCCAGTTTGAAGGACCATCTTTGCTGTCTTTTCCACCTGGTGTGAATGTCTCGATAGTGCTGTTACGATAGGTAGCACCATTGTAAAGAATCGTTGCGTAGAAACGCGGATCGCGGTTCAGATACGGGTTTCTTGGATCGTAAGTCGTATTGGCATCCGTAATTCTGGTACCATCTTTCATCTCGTAATCATCTACAAGGTTTTGAAGAGGTACATTTCCACCCCATGCATTGTAGCTGTTAGGACCGTTTGCAATTTCAAGGCACACGTGGCGCGCACCAATCGCATAAAGACGTCCGAAAATGATCTCAGAATTGTCATTGCTAGTAAACAGATTTCCGTAGCCACCTGAATAAAGTGTATACTTGTTCATATCCATCACCGCTTTTGCTGCTGCTGCTGCCTGTGCCCAGGTTGCTGCGTTATTATAAAGCGGGCTGGCACCGTAAAGCAATATTCTGGATTTCAATGCCATGGCAGCACCTTTGGTCGCACGTCCCAGTTTCCAGTTGTTATTGTCATTCGATGTAGGAAGTAGAGCAATCGCTTCGTCAAGCTGAGCAGACACGTAGTCTATTCCGGCTTTGATGTCTGCGCGGTTGAAAAGGTCCTGGCTTGTAAGGTCATCGCTGATCTCAGTTACCTTGTCACCCATCAAAACAACACTTCCATAGTTACGAATCAAATCGTGGTAACGGAACGCGCGCAGGAATTGCAGCTCACCTTTAATCGTGCTCTTTTTACCTGCGCTCATTGGAACCTGTTCAAGGTTTGCCAGTGCGTAGTTAATCTCGCGGATACTGCGGTAACTTCTTCCCCAAAGGGTACCGGCAATACCTGTGTTTTCTGGAGCAATCTGCCCGCGCTGGATCAGCCAGGTATTATCGTCATTGTTGTAGACAGACTCATCTGTCAATGAAGACCACATGGCGTATTCGAAACCACGTCCGAAACCAGGATTGGTTCCTTCAGCTTCTTTGTCAGTAAGTCTTGTACCCATGTACCTGTTCAAAACATAGGCTTCGAACAACACTGAGTCAGACAGGATAGATGCATCGGATACACGGTCGGTAGGAACCACATCCAGGAAATTTTCCTGGCAGGATACCATAAACAACGATGCAGCAAGTGCGGATGTAACGGCTATTTTCTTGATATACTTCATTTTGATTCTTTCAATTAAAACTTGATGTTTAACCCAAGGTTCATGATACGCTGCTGAGGGTAGAACTGACCGCTTCCCTGACTTCCTTCCGGATCGAAATCTTTCACACCAGTGATGGTGAACAGGTTGAAGGCGCTTGCATAAATTCTCAGTGATGAGATTTTAATCTTCGACAATGCATCTTTCGGAAGTGTATAACCGAATTCTACGTTTTTAAGACGAAGGAATGATGCGTTGTTCAACCAGAAATTGTTTTGGTTCAACCCACCGTTGATCGACGAAGATGCACGGGTATCAGCACGTGGATACGATCCATCCTGATTTGTCGGGCTCCATCTGTTGTCTGCCCAGCTGCTGTAAAAGTTACCAACCTGTCCTGACTCAGGAAGCACATACTGGCTTACCATACCTTGTCCTGCAAAAACAACCGACATGTCGAACGCCTTGTAGCCACCGTTGAAAACGACGCCGTAAGTAAGCAATGGAATGTTACCGTACTCAGTTCTCACTTTATCATCGGCTGTGATTTGTCCGTCACCGTTGTAATCTTCAAGGATCAAATCCCCAAGTTGTGCACCTGTTAAATGTGGGTAGGAGTCAAGTTGCTCTTGTGTACGGAAAATCCCAAGGTTGTTGTAAAGCAAATAGGTGTTCAACTGGTTTCCTGTTTCTCTCTGGTAAGCCAAGGCGCCGGGAGCTTCATCTTTAAAGATGATTTTGCTTTTTGCGTAAGTAACGTTACCAGAGATATTGTAACGGAATTTACCGGAATGGTTATAGCCCAATGTAGCTTCAAAACCGCTGTTGTTTACTTTTCCGATATTTTCGCTCGGTACAAGAGGGGTATTGTCATTAGTTGGATGTGGATTCACAATACCTGATGTATTCGGTATAGATGCATTACGGGTCGCCAGAATGTCAGAACGTTTCTGGTCAAAGTAGATTAACTCAATATTGAAGTTCTTCAGGAACACAGCGTTCAAACCGATATCCAATTTCTTCGATTTTTCCCATGTAATGTTTGGGTTAGCCAGCTTTGTAAGATCGATACCAGGTGTGATTACATTAGTGCCTGTAACGTATTGATTTACAAAAGTATAGTTGTTGTAGAACTGGAACTGACCCACGTTGTCGTTACCCAATGAACCGTAAGAAGCACGGAATTTCAAATCATCGATGAAACGTACGCTGTTTTTGAACCAATCTTCCTCAGAAATACGGTAACCTGCAGAAACCGATGGGAAGAAACCATACTGTTTACCCTTAGGGAAAATCGACGAACCATCTACACGTGCCTGCACTTCAGCCAGGTACTTTTCATTGTAGTCGTACGCGAATCGACCGATATAACTTTTTCTTGTGAAGTTGATAGTGCTACCGCTGTTGTTTTTGTCCGTTGCTGCTGCACCACCCTGAGACAATTCAGGAGTCGATACAGTCGGGAAGTTGATACGGTTGGCATCGAAAATAATTTCGTTTCTCTTATTTTGCTCGTAGGCAACGAATGTATTGATGTTGTGCTTACCAATACTCTTCAGGTAATTCAGACGAATGTGCTGCGTAATGTTGGTAAGATTTATCTGCTTCTGATACAGCGAAGCTTTTCCTGCCGATCCACCTGTTACGGTTTGTGAGTAAGAATCAGTTGCGTCATTATAGTTGTAGAGCGTATAAGGAACCGCAAATGTCTTCGTAAAGTTGAAAGATTTATCAACTGAGTAAAAACCTTCCACCGACATACCACTTACGAATGGCATGTTGTAGCTTGCTCTCAATATACCATTGAAAATAGAAGTAGGGTTGTTCGTTGTTCCCCCCATATCTGTTCCCAACACAGCCGGATTGCTGTTTTCTACACCTGTCGAATAGTTTCCGTTTGGATAACGATCAATCAAAGTCGGATAAGCACGGTAGATAGAACGGAAAGTGTTCTCAGCAGATGAAACAGGGAACATCCTGTTTTCCTGGCGGCCATTCAGACCAAGACTTACTTTGAAGTCTTTTGTAATGTTGGCATCAATATTCGAACGGAAGTTGTACTGTTTGTACTTCGTCGCGGAGTTTTTGTAAAGTGCATCCTGATAAATAGTACCAAGAGATACATAATACTTCACGTTTTCAGTACCACCGTTGATGCCCAGATTGTGCTGGTTTTGCAGCGCAAAGTTTTTCAACGCAACCTTCTGCCAGTTGGTATTAGGATAATTGATCGGATCAGAACCGTTTCTGAATTTCTCAATTTCCTCTGCGGAATAGAACTGGTTCATTCCTCCGGCCGGATTGTTGTAGTAATCAATCTCGTTCATGATCGTTGCATACGTAGAGGCATCGGCCATGTTTGGCAAGCGGGTAGGAGAGGAGAAACCCTGGTTGAAGCTGTATGAAATGACAGGCTTACCGGTAGTACCACGTTTGGTAGTCACAAGAATTACCCCGTTTGCAGCCCGGCTACCATATACAGCAGCTGATGCATCTTTCAGGATAGAGATACTTTCGATGTCGTTAGGATCCAAACGATCCAAACCACCCACCTGGCCAGGAATACCATCTACTACAACCAATACGTCGTTGTTGCCTGTTGAGGCAGAACCACGGATGGT
>DASYHR010000889.1:0-5968 GCA_035998385.1 Dyadobacter sp.
GAAAAAATGGGTATCAAAAGCAAGGTGATTCTCGAGAAAGGTACAAGCACCAGCCTGATTTTCAAGGCGAATCAAAGTGATACCTACTACTGCTCTGTTCCCGGTCATCGTATTGCGGGTATGGCTGGAAGTTTTGAAGTGGTGGAAGGTGCTATTTCTCAGGAAACGGTATCTGGATATTTGCCTGTAAAAGATGGCAAAACGCTGAACATGAATTTCGAGAAAGGCAATACTGATGATTGGACCATCACAGGTGACGCTTTCAAAAATGCCGTGTACGCTTCAGATCCTTCTCCGGTTCATGAAAAAGAGATGCATATTGGTTTTGAAGGCGGGCACTTTCTGAGTAGCGGAGGCACGGTTCAGGCAACACTTACCGGTCAGATTGTTTCCTCTGCTTTTCCCGTCACACATCCCTTTGCCGCCTTCCGCGTATCTGGCGGTGCCTTACACGACACCAGAGTTGAGCTTGTGCTGGCTGCCAGCAACGAAATTATTTTCCATATTACCGGACAGGGAAGAGCTACGCTACAGCCTGTTGTCGCAGATCTTTCCGCCTGGCAGGGAAAAGAAATATTTATCCGCGTTATCGATAATGAAACAGGTATTTCGCAAATACCATACATCCCGCATGACAAATGGGCGCATATCAATTTTGATGATTTCAGGTTTTATGACACCCGCCCAAAGTTTTCAAATGAGTTAAAACAAAACGATATCATCATTTTGCCGCCTCTGGATGTGGTTTTAAATGCCGGTCTTTCAGGCAAAGATGCTGCCAAAGCCATGACACCTCCTGCAGGCTTTAAAGTAACACTGGCGGCAGCTGAACCGGATATTGTGCGGCCCATTAGTTTTACTCTGGACGCACGTGGCAGACTTTGGGTAGTTGAAGCCCATACATATCCGGTGCCTGCTCCGGAAGGTCAGGGAAAGGATCGGATATTGATTTTCGAAGATACGGACGGAGATGGCACATTGGATAACAGAAAGGTTTTTACAGAGGGGCTGAATCTGGTCAGTGGCATTGAGGTCGGTATGGGTGGCGTGTGGCTGGGCGCTGCGCCGTATTTGTTATTTATCCCTGTCGATCAGAAAAATGACAAACCTGCAGGACCGCCTCAGAAGCTACTGGATGGCTGGGGAACGCAAGACACGCATGAAGTGCTCAACAATCTGCGATGGGGACCCGATGGCTGGCTGTATGGAACGCATGGTGTATTTACCCATTCAAATGTTGGCAAGCCCGGCGCCGCGGACAAAGACAGAATCAAGATCAACGCAGGTGTGTGGCGCTACCATCCGACAAAACATACCTTTGAGCTTTTCGCTGAGGGAAGCAGCAATCCCTGGGGTATAGACTTTAATGACTATGGACATCCGTTCATTACTGTTTGTGTGATTCCTCACATGTATCACGTGATTCAAGGCGCTCGTTACCAGCGGCAGGCCGGAAACCATTTCAACCCCTACACTTTTGACGACATCAAAACCATTGCAGATCATGTGCACTGGGTAGGGGAGCGTGGACCGCATGCCGGCAATTTCAGATCGGCTTCCGCGGGTGGTGGCCACGCACATGCAGGAGCGATGATTTATTTGGGAGGTAATAGCTGGCCTCAGAGCTATCGGAATCAAATTTTTATGAATAATATCAACGGTGCCCGGCTTAATATTGATCAGTTGACAAGACAAGGTTCGGGATATACAGCCACGCATCAGCCTGATTTTCTGGCCATGAATGATTCCTGGTCACAATGGTTGAATATGAAATATGATCCCGCGGGCTCTGTATATGCGATTGACTGGTACGACAAAAATCAATGCCATAGTCCTAACCCGGATGTGCACGACAAAACGATGGGCAGAATTTTCAAGATCACCCGTGACAGTGATAAGTGGGTTAAGGTAGATTTGTCGAAAGCGACAGATATGGAATTGGTTGCTTATCAGCTTGATGCCCATGAATGGTACGTAAGACAATCGCGGACAATACTACAACAGCGTGGCGCTAACAAAAAGGTACACCAGGCACTTCGGAAAATACTCGTTAACAATCCGGATGTGACACGCAAACTTCGTGCATTATGGACCCTACATGTTACAAATGGGATTAGCGATAAGGAATTAGAAACACTCCTTGGCAATAAGGATGACTATATTCGTGGCTGGGCAATTCAGCTGATTGCTGAAGATAAAGTGGTTTCAGGTTCAGAGCTCAAAAAGTTTGCAGAAATGGCTCAAAATGATCCATCAGCTTTGGTGAGGCTGTATCTGGTTTCGGCCATGTTACGTATAGATTCTGGCCTGCGGTGGGAAGTGATGGAAGCGCTCGCAGCGAAAGTGGAGGATAAAGATGATCATAATTTACCATTGATGGTTTGGTATGGATTAGAACCACTCATAGCTTTGGATGCAAGCCGTGCGATTGCTATTGCTCAGGCCTCAACATACTCCAAAATGTTGCCTTATACGATTCGGAGAATAGGAGAAACAGGATCAGCAGACTCTAGAAAGGTATTAAGAGAGCTGAATGAAAAGTTGGTCAAAAGTGGTTCTCACGATCAACACGAAAGTATGGCGTTGATAGAAAAGTACCTTAATAAACAGCTTGATTAACGCAATAGAACAAAGAAGGACGCATATGATCACCTCACGCGTCCTTCTCAACTTTTACAATGAGATCTTTTTATCCTCCTGATTTTACATTTTTCTGATCGTCATTACTGATTTTTCTGGATTGTGTATTTTTGATCAATCCACCGAATTCCCAGTTTAGCGACAGCCTCACCGAACGCATCATATAACGCGTATTAAGGGTGGAATTAAAATCAGTAGCCCGTACCACATCCGTTCTGGAAATATATTGTCCAAAAGGAGTTACCGTAGTTAGCGTCACAGTTAACTTTTTAGAGGGTATTTCTTTCTTTGCAGAGAAGCTATAGTACAACCATGACGACTCATACCCCTGTAGCGTCACGCTTTTGGCATCATAATCACCATAAACCTGCACACTGAAATTTTTTGGAAGTTTCCAGCTACTGTTCAGGTTGATACCCCATGCGAGCCCGTCATTGCTGATATTGAGCGCGCCGCTTTGGAATTTGGCATACCTGACATTGGCGTTACTATTGAACTTCCATCCCGGCAAAATAGGGAAGGAGGTTGAGAAGTTTAAGCCATGCTGGGTATTGGACGCCAGGTTTTGTCTGGAAGAAGTTGCCACACCATTGTTTCCGATCGACACTACATCTTCAATCGAATTGTTGGTCTTACGTGTAAACAATGAGAAGTTCAGGAAAACATCCTTATCCGTCTGCAGGGCATAACTAAATTCAGTTTGATTAACTTCCTCTGGTCTGAGTTCAGGGTTACCCACTGTAATGTTATTTTGATCCTGACTATTGGCATTCGGATTCAAATCCCAGATTGACGGTCGGGAGATGCGTTTGGTATAACTCAGCGTCAGGTTATTATTGGTATTGAGCTTACGAAACAGCGTTGCGCTGGGTACAAAATTCCAGAATTCATTGTTGAACGAAGTATTCTGTCTGCGTTGTTTCCCTTCGAGAAAAGTGCCTTCCATTCTTGCACCTGCATGCAGCGCCCACCCGTTTTTCCATTTAAGTTTGAGTTGTCCGTAAGCCGCTACAACATCCTGTCGGTAATCAAATTGATCCGTTCTGGAAGTAACCGGCACCAAAATATCCGGATTATTTTCACTGCTTTCCTGCACATTATAGTCAGTGCCGCCATTTCTCAATATGGCTTTCAAGCCAGTTTCGAGTGCATGTTGTCCTGATTTGTCAAGCGGTAAAATGTAATCAGTTTGAAAAGTCCATTCGTTATTATTGGTGCGATTGTCATTGGTTTGCTGATACAGCAGGTTTCTTTCGAATCCGGTTTGAGAAGAAATGTAATTGAAATCATCGGTAGAACGGTTGTGTTGGGCCATCACATAGAGTTCTTCTCCCGGCTTTGCAAATTTACGCGTGTAACCAAGGTTCAAATCAAAGCCTTTACTTGGAGCCCTGGTTATAGAAGACTGTTGGTATTCTTCAAGCAAAGCACCAGTCGCCGAGAATCGGCGGTTGTGCTGTGAACTATTATCCGGCCACTTCCCTAACCACCCATTTGCAGAAAAGTTGAACAGGTTCAGGGAGTCAGGCGTATATTCGATCTGTACATCGCCGGAGCTATGTGGATTTGTATTATCTCTGGTAATCTCCTGATGAAGACGCCCCGTCGCCACGCCGCTTGCAAGCGATGTTCGATCCAGGTTAGTTAGTTCTTTGTTTCTGAAACGGTGCAAATGCAGCGTTGAGTTGATATTCCATTTGTCGCGGTTTACAGATAGTCTCGGGTTAATCGCCTGCTCAAGATTTCCACCCACGACTTCTACAGTTCCGCTTACACTCTGTTGTCCTTTTTTAGTAATGATATTGATCACACCCGCAGCACCTTCGGCGTCGTAACGAGCAGAGGGACTAGTTATTACCTCCACGGATTTGATAGAACCTGCCGGCATCATATTCAGCGCATCACCCGGGCTTCGCGCCATCTGGCCGGAGTATTTGCCGTTGATGAGAATACGTAGATTGGAATTACCACGCATAGACACATTTCCTGCCGCATCAACATTCAGGATCGGCGCTTTACGTAGCACGTCTGCAGCCGTACCACCATTATTGCTGATATCTTTTTCAGCGTTATATATCAGCATACCGGGTTGCTGTTCTACAAGTTGTTTGCTGCCGGTAACAGTTACGGTTTGTAGTTGGTTGATCTGAGCGTTCAGCAATACATTTCCAAAATCAAAAACCGGTATCTGACTGGTGATATGGAAGGGCAGGTTTTTTTGTCCATATCCTACAAAGGAAAGATTGATATAGTAACGACCTTCAGAAATATCTGATGATTTGAAATTCCCATTTTCATCGGAATAAGTGAGGGCTACCACTTTTTGTTCCGCGTCGAGGATACTGATGGTGGCAAATTCTATAGTCTTTTTTGTAGCTGAATCTGCGATCGTACCTTTGACTAAATACGCCGTTTTCGGTACCTGTGCAAGTACCATTTGGCTTGCCAGCAGCAACGTGATTAGGAGAAAGGATTTTAGGTAACTACTATGCATAAGATTTGTTAGTGATGCCGGCAATTTTCAGCCATTCGCGCAAAGATATAAGTGTTAATAGCCGATTGAAAACGAACAGTTTATAATCCGGGACTTACTGTGGCAATGCCTGCTTTGCTGTTTTTTACTTTTTTGGTTTTATCTTTTTTTCTCTTTCCCCACCAGATATAGAAGCCGGTAACCGGCAAACTTGCACAAACCAGACTCGCAAGGAAATACAGGATCTTGCTCGTTGTTCCGAGTATGAGCCCGGTATGAATGCCGTAATTGGCCCTCATGATCCAGTCTGCCGCCTTTTCTTCGCTTAGCGCGGTCTGCGTACCTTTGGTTGGAAGCATGGTTTGCAAATCGAAATAAATGTAACGCCACGAACCATAGATCATATCGGTACACGTATACAATGGTTCGCTGGCATCTTTTGGATAACCAATAATGATTTGTTCTTTATTGTACATAGCATATTCCTTGCGGACCTTGTGCCAGATGTCGTCGGTCTTCTGCATCAACAGGGCTTCCTCCATGGTGATAACCGGCTTATCTTCTTTTTTGTCATTTCGTCGTTCTCTGCGTGGTTTGTTCTCGCCACCGGCCAGCCAATAGACACTTTTGCGCGCCCATTGAAAACTCATCACCAGACCGGAGACGGCCATGATCAGTGCCAGAAGTAAACTATAAAAACCCAGTACATTGTGCAGGTCATAGTTGACCCTTTTGAAACTGGCTTTCCATTTGATCCTGAAACTTTTATTAATATTGGCTTTGCTCCATTTTTTTGGAAACCAAAGGATCAGGCCGCTTAGGGTCAGGATAAAAAATATGAATGTTCCCCAGCCC
>DASYHR010000903.1:0-7514 GCA_035998385.1 Dyadobacter sp.
GGTAAATGATATAGCGAAAACGCCGGATGGGATGCGTCACTTTCGTAAGGATATCGATGATAAAATCAATACGGAGCTAAAACCAAACGAGTTTTGCATGATAAAAACAGTCTTATTTTTTTAATCCCAATTCGCGAAGTCTTTCATCCAGAAATTCTCCGGCGGTCATGTCTACATATAACTTCGGATTCTCAGCCGAAATACAGCTTTCTAGTGAGGTCAGATTCATGTCGGCGCGGGGATGCATGAAAAACGGGATCGAATATCTTGATGTACCCATTTTTTCACGCGGCGGATTCACTACCCGGTGGATGGTCGATTTTAATTTGTGATTCGTCAGGCGGTCGAGCATATCACCCACATTTACCACAATCTGATCCGGCAATGCCGTAATTGCAATCCACTGACCGTCTCTGCGTAATACTTCCAGTCCTTCTGCACTGGCGCCCATCAAAAGTGTGATCAAATTAATATCACCATGAGCAGCAGCTCTCACCGCTCCGTCCGGAACCAATTCAGGATTTGGAATAGGGAAGTAGTGCAACGCGCGTAAGATGCTATCACCGTTTTTAACCTTATCTTCAAAGTAAGTTTCGGGTAGCTCAAGGTAAATGGCTATTGCTCTGAGTAAGGTTTTTCCTGCGTTTTCGAAAGTCTTGTACACTTCCAGCGTGTAGTCTTTGAATTCGGGAAGTTCTTCCGGGAAAACATTACCAGGCATTTCTCCCACAGGATCTGGCTGCCCTACGTGGTAAAATTCTTTCAGATCGGCTACCTTAAAACCTTTGGCAGTCTCTTTTCCTTTGCCAATATAGCCTCGTTGACCAAATAGCTCCGGATGTTCATATTGTTTTTTCTGATCGTCGGGGAGTGAGAAAAAGCGCTGAACAGTCTCGTATAAGCTCAGACGTAATTCATCACTTAATCCGTGATTTTTGATGGCGACGAAGCCGATGTTGGTGAAGGCCGCGCCAAGGTCGGCAACAAATTTTTCTTTTTGCTCCGTATTTCCGGAAGTGAAGTCGGCTAGGTCAAGTGACGGGACTTCATTTAATAATGCAGGTTCCATAGTTTGATTTTTATGCAAAGTATAAAACAATACGTTGTTCATGCAACTAAATAGATGGGAAGAATCATCTTTTCGTATTTTTGCGCTTGTATGGCAAAAAGGAAACGACAAGCTTCAAAAACATCTGAATCTACATATTTAAAACCGTTACCTGCCAAAGGTTGGGCAATTATCGGCGGTATTATAGTCCTTGTTGCAGCTCTATTTTGGTGGAAGGATACTACAGATGAAAACCAGTGGGAGTTTATCAGCAAGTTCGGTATCAAGCTGCCGTTACGTTATGCCGTGCACGGAATTGATGTTTCGCATCACAATGCCAGGATCAATTGGGATAAGCTGAAAAATTCGAGAACGGATCAGGTGGGTGTTGATTTTGTTTATATCAAAGCCACAGAAGGAGCTACGCATCTGGATAAACAATTTCAGCGCAACTGGAGTGAAGCAAAGAGAGTAGGAATGAGGCGTGGAGCTTACCACTTTTATAATCCAAGGGTAATGTCGGACAGGCAAGTCGCCAATTTTATAGGTCAGGTTCGGCAGGAACCTGGTGATTTGCCGCCGGTGCTGGATCTGGAAGTAGATGCGCGAAAACCCAATGATATTATTGTAAAGGGTGTGCGCAACTGGCTTGTACTGATTGAAAAACATTACGGAGTCCGGCCAATTATCTATGTTAATGAATATTTTTATAACAAATATATAGCTGGCAACTTCGACGACTATCCCTTATGGCTGGCAGGCTATTCCCGCACCGATCTGAAGGACGTAGCTACCGATGCACACGTACTCTTCTGGCAGCATAGTGAAAAAGGCTGGGCGGATGGTATCAAAGGGTTTGTGGACTACAATGTGTTTTTACACGAGCCGGAGGAATGGGATAGGTTGATAGGGGAGTGAAAGGGGCTGCTTAGCAAGATGTTTAGCTAGCCTTTGGAAAGGCAAAATAGGAATGACGTCAAAGTTCTCTGAGCTCATCCAGAAATTCGTTTAAATCAGGCTTTTGAATTTTGTTCGTGCGAATAGCCTTCATCTGCTCAAATGATTTGAGTAGTTCCTGTCGATGCAAATGTTTGGATATTTCTGTACTGTCTATTTTAGGCAGATTCAGTTGTTTTCTCAAGGTCTCCTATTCCTGGATGGGAATAAACACTCTGGTGACCTCTCCTTTATGATCGGCAATATATTGTAAGTTCATTTTTATGCATTGATTTAACTTAAATATTGTCAATTAAGGATTACCTCAAAAGGAAAGCCGTGGCAAAGTCAACTAAGTTATGGGATAGAATTGTCATCCGATGCCGAGTCTCTTTTCGATATCGGAGTGACAACATTGATGACAAGACCAATTTAAATATCCCCAAACTTCGTACAGCTTAAACCAACGGTTCCTGCTGGCTCAGGCAGTGAAAACTTCCCTGTCCCCAAATGATCTGAGTGGCTTCCAGCGGGATTATTTTCCGTCCCGGAAATGCCTGTCCAAGTAAATCAATAGCGATGGTGTCATTCGGATTATTGAAAACCGGTACGATCACGCCTGCATTACATACCAGAAAATTGGCATAAGAGCCTGGCGTTCTGAACCCATCTATTACCACTGCTTTTGGCATAGGTAGCTCTATGATATTCAGCTGTTTTCCGTTCGGCAAGCGCATGTCTTTCAACATATTCAGGTTGGTGTTCAGGATGTCGTAGTTCTCGTCGTTTCTGTCACTTTCTACACAGGCAACAATCGTATCCTCATTTACGAATCGCGTTGTGTCATCAATATGTCCATCTGTATCGTCTCCCACAATTCCGTCTTCCACCCAAAGAACCTGCTCTACGCCATAAAAGCTGTATAAAAACTCTTCTATCACAGCCTGACTTAAATGCGGATTACGGTTTTTGTTCAACAGGCATGATTTGCTGGTGAGCAATGTGCCCGCCCCGTTGAAGTCTACGGAGCCACCTTCCATGATGATGCCCGGACTTACTACCGGTAAACCAAGATATTCGGCAACTGCGCGGGGTGTCCTGTTGTCATCGTCGTACGGAGGATATTTGCCTCCCCATGCATTGTGTCCCCAGTCAACAATCATTTTCTCCTTTGTTTCCGGATTGATCAGGAATGCCGGACCGTGATCGCGGCACCAGGCGTCGTTGGTAGGTTTTACAATAAATTCAATCTTAGTCAGATCAACGTTTATCTTTTCAAGCTCCCCGATAATAAAATTTTTCAACTGCGCATCGTTTGCAATAATGCCCACATTCTCTCCTTCACTGATCGCTTTGATAAAGTTCAGATACTGAGGACGCATCTTCGCCAGTCTGTCTCCCTGCCAGGAAGCTTCGTTATGTGGAAACGTAAGCCAGGTGGCACGGTGAGAATGCCATTCGGCTGGGAAAATAAATCCTGAATCTTTAGGCGTATTGAAAAAATTGCTTTCTGACACGATGAATAAGGCTTGCAGATGATAAAATATTACTGTGCAAAGTTCGTAAACCATCACAGAATAATAACTGTTCACTCAATTTAATATCTGAAACCTAAAATTGAGTCTATGATTAGTGACTTAAAATCGCTAATTTGTTATGTTTTTAATACCTTCAGCGATGATAGATATAATTCTGTACGCTATTCCTGTATTCGTATTTTCTCTGATAGCGGAGATATTATATTTCCGTCACCAGCAAAAGCACGACAACCATTACAAGGTAAAAGATACAACCAGCAGCCTTTCGATGGGTATAGGTAATGTGGTTACGGGTTTTGTTTCAAAGGCTGTAGTATTCGGTGCGTTGGTGTTGGTTTATCAGTTCCGCATTTTAGAACTGACAAGAAATGTATGGTGGTATTGGATGCTGATTTTTTTTGCAGATGATTTCAGTTACTATTGGTTTCACCGCATGAGCCACCAGATCAGATATTTCTGGGCGTCACACGTCGTTCACCATTCTTCCGAATTTTACAATCTGGGTACGGCATTACGCCAAACCTGGACAGGCAATATCACCGGATCATTTCTATTTTATCTCTGGATGCCTCTTGTAGGTTTTCATCCGATTGACATCGTTTTTATGCAGGCCGTCAGTTTGTTATATCAATTCTGGATTCATACCGAGGCGATAGACAAAATGCCGCGGTTTTTCGAGTTTATTTTCAATACACCTTCGCATCACAGAGTGCACCATGGATCAGATATAAAGTATCTGGATAAAAATCATGCAGGTATACTGATCATCTGGGATCGGATGTTTGGAACATTTCAGAATGAAAAGGAGAGACCTAAGTATGGATTAACGCAGAATCTGGCTACATATAACATTTTCTCCATTGCGTTTCATGAGTGGAAATCAATTATAAATGATATATCCAAGGCGCCAAACCTGAAGGCGGTCCTTGGATATATATTTGGTCCCCCCGGATGGAGCCATGACGGATCACGAAAGACTACGAAGCAACTCCGTAAAGAAATAAGTAGCTCTGATCCAGTTAAAGATTACGTTGAGTAAAATTTCTATTGTGCCATTACCATGTTGGCTACCAGATAGGTACCCTCCTCTGTTTCAATATTGTAAGCTTTATTTACTTTCCTCACTTTTGTTTTGATTAAACCAACTTTCCAGTTCGATACCACTCCAGTTTTCGGTTCGTAATGGAAAAGGATATCGTTTTTAACGAGTTTTTTCATTTTCTTTTTTCCCCTTCCGGTCTGAACCATGTGGTGAGGCGTTGCTTCTATCAGCAGCGCAGGTACCAGAGGCTGATTATCATCATGATGACGATCAGCAGGACGTAGATATACTGCTGTGAGCGAAGAGGTAGGTTTTTCAAAAACTTCAACCTGTTTCACCTGTGTTGTCATGGTTTTTCCGTTTCGACAGGTTTTAATGTTTTCACCAATTTTGATATCGGATATTACTTTTGAACTACCGTCTGCCATTGTAACGGATGCATTATCCGAGAAATATTGGTAATGTTTGTTTTTCCTCCTGACTTTTCTCCCTGATTTAAAATCGACAATATCCTGTGCACAAACACTACATGAAATAAGTAACAATAGGCAAATATCAATTCGTGTTTTAAAAATCATCATCCTGATTTTAAATTAAGCTTTAGAGACTTTTACAAATACTCTGCTCAATGCATTTGGTAAAGCGCCCATACAAATCAGTATTAGCCCGGAAGTGACCAATGTTGACATATGCGTGAAAAATGCTCCTGACGATAGGATCATGAGGATCAGAATGGTTGAAAAGGGAAGGGAAAATGCCAGTAGGAGCACTGCCAGTTCAAGATCGAAAGTTCGTTTTTCCTTCGGTATATATTTGGCATCTTCTCTCAGGTTAAATGCCGAAATATGCGCCAGCGGCCAGAAACTGGCAGCACTCAAAGGAATTACAATCGCTAGCAAGACCATGGACAAATCGCTTATATTCAGAATGTAAATCATACCTGCACTAATGAGCATTGTTATTCCTGCACGGAAAAACAATATACTTGCTACAATACGTTTTTTGCCTTCTTTCAGCTGTACAGCCAGTCCGATAAACAGCAACACCAGAGGTGTCATCATCGCACTCGTTTTGTCAAATAAATCCGTAATCACGTACGGAAGCGTACCGTAGTTGATTCCTAAACTTAACAAAATGATAGCCAGGAATATCAATGCGTTAATCGGTTCCTGAAACATGCTCAGTAACAAGCTTTTCAACTTGTCCGCCATTTTTGTCTCTTTCTTTTCTTCATTGCTGTTTTTCAAAAACATATTCATAGCAAGAATGTAAAGAGAAATCAGGACGAAAAATTTGTTTCCGACGTCCGCAAGCGCGGCGATGGCAAGGCTTTTCTCTCCCAAAAATTCTGCAATAAACGGGAAGCACGATAAACCGGGTGCAAGCGATGGAATGAGCATCATAAGCGTTCTTCCGGTGGGGCTGTTTTTTTCAATCCCAAATAATGTAAATGCCAGCGGTGCTGAAAAGAACATCAGGAAGTTAAAAACCAGGGTTACTAACGGAATTATGATCATCGATGAATCCATTTCTATCTTCATCAGAGAGATGAAAATAGTGGAAGGAAGTGCGACGGATAATATGATTTCTTTTATACCGTTTGTCTGCTCTTTGCTTTTGAATTTACCCTTCAGGAATAGTCCGAGGGCAATCAGTAACAGGAGTGTTATTGTTTTTTGCAGTGCATCACTCATGATTAAAGAACTTTTGAATTGTCAATTTTTTTGAATGAGGTAATGGAGTGTAGGAGTGACTTGGGTATTAGGATTGTTTGGGTGTTTGTTCATCATTAAATCGGGAAGTCAGAACAAAATCCTGACTTCCCTCGTATTTTAACTCAACTGACCGAGCGCATTTACGAATGTTTTCATTTCGTCCATGGTCCCGATACTTACCCTGCACCAGGGTTTGTTCAGTATGTCGAAAGAGCGTACGGAGATTCCCTGGGCGATCATTTTCGTGAGCAGTTCCTTGCCTGGTATTGTTATTGGAAATAGTACGAAATTGGTATAAGAAGGAATGTATTTGTATCCCATTTTATCAAGGTTGGTGTACAGATATTTCTTGGCCTCATGGTTCAGCTTACGCGTCATGTTCTGAAACTCATTGTCGTCCATGCTTGCAGAAGCAGCGGCTACTGTAGTGCTGCATATGCTAAAGCCTCCACGGGTAATTTTGTTAATTTCTTTCAGGAAGGATGGCAATGCTACCATGTAGCCAAAACGTAGACCTGCCATTCCCATAATTTTGGAAAATGTACGCGCTACGATTACATTCTTCTTCTGAGAAAGAAGTGAAATCATACTTTGTGTATCAGCACCAACTGCAAGCTCGATATAGGCCTCGTCAACAAAAACCGGTACTTTTTCAGAAACTCTCGAACAGAAGTCAAGCAAATCCTGCCCTTTAGTAATTGCGCCAGTCGGGTTATTAGGGTTACACACATATACCAGTTTGGTATCCTTGTCAATCGCTGCTTCCATTGCTTTGAGATCATGGGACCAATCGGCAGTGCAGGGAATTGGCTTCCAGGTAGCGCCTACTGATTCCGCTACTCTTATCATAGACATATAACATGGATCAGCTGAAACGATATTTCCGCCGTTCATGAAAAGAACGATCGCTACTTTTTCAAGTAAATCCGAAGAACCCGGAGCCACCATCAGATGGTCTGTTGTAACACCTTCCTTTTTTGCTACTTTTTCAATCAGTTCCTGCATGTCCCTTCCTGCGTAACGGTTTCCGGTTTTAACGGAATCAATTACCGCTTTTTGAGCAGAAGCAGGTGGGCCATAGGGATTTTCATTTGAACTAAGTCTTGCTACTATTTTAGGTGCTTTGAGGTCTGCAGGTAAGTAATGCTCTCTCAACATCGGGCTTCTGAAAATTCGGTTTTCAGGATCCAGAGACAATGGTGCTCCGGAAAAAGCACCCATGCTCAGGTGTGGTG
>DASYHR010000931.1:0-4078 GCA_035998385.1 Dyadobacter sp.
AAAGGAAGATTATAGTCAAAATTAAGTTGTCAAAAGTATGTCTTGCCGCGTACCTTCCGCTGTCTAAGTCCAATAAATATTGTCTCCAAATGTCATCTATACTACTAGGGATGGAAAGTTGTCCAAGAACGTAGCTGCCCAGACCCAACAAAGAGCTTGAAAAATTTATATGTTTACTTGGTAATATCATATCTATTTAGGTTCTTCAAATATATCACAAGATTCAAAATATTTTGCGATTATCGTAACGATGGGGGATGTAAAGTGATCTTCATCCCGAGGTGAGCACATCTTTACAATTTCCCAAAAAATCAAGTCGCCTGAATAAAGATCATCTTGATCCGTTTCTATATTCTGTTTTGCGTCAAGATATATACCAGCTAATTTTTCCTGCAATTGTTGCGCTAAGAAATTCTCATTAGCTAAATATTCATTCAGATATCCAAGCTTTTGTGAGTTGATGTCCAAAAAGCTTTTTACAACTGGCCCAAGCTTATTAAAATGTATTTTCTGATTCCAATCAGGGACAATTAGCGCACTTTGATAGGAGTGTCTTGGAATTTTCATGATATACCCAATTACCTCATTCAGGGTAGCGAAATCGATTGACCCGCCGGGATCCAAATTAGGCAAGTGGCCGACAATACTTAGGATTTGATCATCTTCTAGCTCAAACAAAACTCTTTCCAAGTCCTTAGGGGTCCAAAACCCACCTTTTCTGAGTTTGTGTTCCTTTACCAGCCGCTGTATTTCCCTTTCGCAATCAGCATTTACTCCGTGATACTTGTCATTAACAACGAAATAAAACTCATTAACTGGTGTCCAATGCTTTTTGAGGCCAGCAAAGTCATTTTTAAGTTTATCTACGACGTCTGGATAGCTATTTCTTACCTCCTCCGGAGCGTAAACTTGATAAAATGTTCCGGTACGTTTACAGTATCCGTCATTTTTCCTGTCTCCAATATTGCCCCAAGGCTTAATTTGTTGAAATTCGCTCTCATGGTAATTCATCACATCTGTGAATAATCGCTCAAATAAGGTACCATCAGCTTTATATATTTTCAATTTGAAATAATCTCTGGCTAAGGTCTTCTCTTGTGCTGTCATTGTTGTTTCGTTGAGATATGAGTTTACGTTTGATCAGGCAGTTCAATCCATACGAATTATTAAGTTAGATACCCTTTGTACTCCGCTCCCACCCTTCGATCTCTATGCCTTCATGGCGTAGGTAGTTATAAAGCGTTGCCTTACTTCCGATTTTCAACTGCTTGCATATATCAGCGGTTGTATACTTTCTACTTTGATAGAGCGTTGCCGCTAACCCAGCCCGCTCTTTCGATTTTTCGGTAAGTCCCTTCGGTCTCCCTCCTACTCTTCCCCTTGCACGGGCAGCTTCCATTCCAGCCAAAGTCCGCTCCATCAAGATTTCTCTTTCGTTCTCAGCAAAGACTGAACTAAGCATATACCAAAGTCTACCCATTTTAGTAGAAGTGTCGATTCCCTCTGAAATACTCCGAAAGTCAACTCCCATTTCCTTCCACTCGACCATGAGCTTGATTAGCTCGTAGGTTGTTCGACCCAAGCGGTCTATTCTCCATACAACTATGACATCGCCTTTACGAAGCTCCGAGATCATCCTTATGTATTCAGGTCTTTGCATGGAGGCACCCGAAATCTTTTCATGATAGATTTTCTCACAACCTGCTTTCTTGAGAGAGTCAAATTGCAGGTCCTGGTTCTGTTCGGTCTTTGAAACCCGTATGTATCCAATCACCATTTAAAATAGTACAGTTTAACGTGCCAGTCCGCAATATACAGTAATTTGTTTTAGTGTACCACTAATCTGTAATTTGAAAGTGGCAAAAGGAACTATTTTGAGGACTAAATGGGCAGGAAAAGATAGGCGTTCCAGAGTACGGAAAAACCACCGATTAATTTGGCAGGTATTCGGTATCGACAATATCTATAACGTTGCGTTAAACACGGAGTGCCGTTGCCTTTCGGTAGTATACCCAGGTAAGAAATATTAGAACCAAAGTGAGAGCCGTGAAGATCAGGCTCAAATGATTATTGGTCAATAAAAAGCCGCCCGCTAATGCGCCAAATGCCGACCCCGCATCCCGGAAAGTGGCATTAATTGATACTGCGTGTGTCACATCGTCTTTCCCAGCGGATGCCGCTCCAGCTGCTAGTGATGCATTAACATTATAAAAGGTAAATACAAGGATCAATCCAGGCATTACCCAGCCACTTGTTGCCAGCAGCAAACCCAGGCAAATTAGCAAAATAGAAGCTGAGTAAATATCCGCAAGCCCATACCGGTCAGCGGACCAACCCGCAAAAGGCGAAATTAAAAGGGAACATATCCTCCGGAAGAAAAGAAACCCGGCAGCTGCGGCGGTGATTTCAACCGGTGACCAATCAGGCTGCGCGCTCATCAACAGGGTCCCAATCAAAACCACGAGCATTCCTTCCACTGCAAAAGCACCTAAAAACGCTAGCCGGTTAAAGACTGTTGGAAATGATATTTTGAAGTTAAATGGGCGAGCTAGCGACCGGTCTCTTTCTTTCAGCTTTAAGGCAAAGTATATTCCTGGAATCGAAAGCAGTGCAATCACCAAAAAGATCCAGCTAGGATTCATTACTTCAAAAAGCATCGGGCCGATCAATAACGCCAGCAGCGGCCCTGACTCAATTATACTTTGGCTAACCCCCAATGCCAAGCCTTTCTTAGGATAATCCATGGCATAAGTAATTGCCCCAACGCGAAGGACAGAATAGGATATGCCCCACAAGATCCTAAGAAGCAGCAAAGTTGCAATGCCAAAACCTGCACCATAGCCAGCTGTGGCTAATACGGATACAATCGCCGCAACAACAACAGGTATACGAAAACCTCTAAGACTGAAAACATGCAAAATAAGCGGGTTAAGCAAGATTCGTGTGAAGCGGTTAATTGACAGGATGGTGCCAATCCAAATGATTGGAACGTGGATACTGGAAGCATTTATTGGCAGAAAAGAATATAGAAATGCATCACCCATCAAAGCGAAGCTCAAGCTGAAAGACGCATACATGGGCAATTTCATTTCGGCAATATTCTTTCTCATCCCTCCCTTAATTCGGTTTATTTAGCTCTTACAAACCTTAATCTGACTATGTAGCTTGCGGCTGGATGATGATCAGGCAAAAATATCCTCTTTCCAGTCAGCTGCCGGATCAGATCGTAATTAAGCTTATCATCGCGGGTAAATACTTTCACTTTCCCTATAGCGCTATCTTCGCCAACAGAAAACTGTATTACAACTATACCGCCATTTTCACCAAGAACAGCAGGATAGTCAAGAAGGCAGGATAATTGATTGCCTATTTCATATGGCTTTTCCCATCTTGTTAAAGAATAGCAAGTTGCCACTGTGGTAAAAAAGAGAAGGAACAAAACCATCAAACCTTTCATCTGGATAAAGGTTAATATGCTTTTCTTAAATTATCTGCAAAAGCATTAGGAAGTAGGCTCAGCTCTACGGCCTGCGCTGCCTTTTCTACATCGTATTTAACCCTTACAAATTCAACCTGAACAGCATCTTGATCTGCTATACTGGCTGTGTGATCAATGGTAATTAATACATAACAAGCGCGCGCATCACCGTCCTTGGGTTTACCGACAGAACCAGTGTTAATCAGGTGATGAAAATGCTCACTGCCGTTCTCACCGGAATTGATGACGCGGTGATATGGTTTGTGCGAATGTCCGAAGCAAAGGATGTCCGCTTCAAATTCCTTGACTAGCCCCAGCATGTACTGCTCAGGTAGCTCCTTCAATAAATACTCGTTAATGCTGCGCGGGCTACCATGTACAAGCAGCATGTGCAGCTGCTGATCATTAAGCTGAAACTCTATTCGCAAATGCCTGGGGAGTGTTAACAGGTAATCCCTTTCCTTGTTTCCAACCAGTTTATAAGCATATTCGCTGTTTTCTTCTTTGCTGCAATCGCCTTGGGAAGGCAGTATTTTTGCAACTTTCAGGTCGTGGTTTCCTGCAATGGCTGCAATGCCGTGTTTGCGCACCAAACCAATT
>DASYHR010000934.1:0-3585 GCA_035998385.1 Dyadobacter sp.
CCGTTGAAGTTCAGATAAGGGTTAATGGTAGCCATGTGATTTTAGAGTTTTATGGTGATGTTTGTTAAACAGATGCTATTTTTAATGCTATCGGCCGTCGGCTTTCAGCACTCATACTATTGCTGAAACTAACTTGGCGTCGGATTGCCGAAGTAATCTATCGTTTATTTACCTGGCATTTTCGACATATCCATATGTAACATAGCCCAGCGGTGTCCATCCGGATCTTCAAAGCCAGCTACATACATCCACCCGTCAGCTTCACCCGGCTCGGCAAATATTTTTCCGCCGGCTTTCCTGACTGTCTCGGCAAATGCATCCACTTCTTCCCGGCTTTCAGCGTCAATGTTAATCAGCATTTCGTGTCCCTTAGTCGTGTCTGCCACCGCATTATGTACGATGCTTGCGAAGGTTTGCTCAGGAAAGAGCATCAATACAAAATCCTTCTCGCCTATGTAAAAGCTGCCAGCGTTCGGATTATTTTCATGCATCGGGTTACTTCTGAATCCAATATCTGAGAAAAATTTCCGCGACACTTCCAGGTTCTTTACCGACAGATTGAGCCATGCTTGTTTTACACCCATGATCTTCACTTTTTAGTTATGTGAACATTTAGAATTTTTATCGATTGATTCCGACAATACAAATGTCCGCGAATCAGATCATTCGCATACGGTGATAAAGCGACAAACAGGAGGGGTAAATGTGACAACTTTACACTTCCCCTGGCAATTTTGATGTGAGCTCTTAGTTTGACAAGTTTGCCGTACATCTGTTTCTAAAAGTTTTAAGAAATTTGTGACATTTACATCGGGACATTTCCGGAATAATTGAGTCAAACATGACTTGTGTTACAAAACACAGTTCTGTCGCATCAGCGGTTTTGTTTACTCAGGCTGTTCCAGAAATCGTATGGCGTTCTGAGAGCAGGCAGCATGTGTACTCAATTTCAATCATATAGTAACGAAAATGAAAATTCAGGAGGCAGTAACTTTAATTCGCAATGCTGGTTACGATAGCATCGGGCCGCAGACCTGGCTTGATCTGGGATGTGGCGCAGGAACGTTTACCTACGCGCTGAGCGAGTTGCTTCCTGAAGCCAGTAAGATATATGCCGTGGATCAGTATCCTCAAAAGCTGCAGCAGGAAGCCGGCAATCAGGTGACGATAGAATTTGTATTATCAGATTTTGAAATTGATGAAATGGATACGGATGAGCATGTTACAGGGGTTATGATGGGAAATTCGCTTCACTATATCAAAGACAAAAAAGCGTTCCTGACCAATCTCTTTCAGCGTTTCTCCTCTATCAAACAAATGATATTTATTGAATACGAGACAAAAGTGGCAAATCAGTGGGTGCCGTATCCGGTCACTTTCGCTCAGTTACAGGACTTGCTGAAAATGACCAAATTCAAAGAAGTACATAAGATAGCAGAAAGGCCTTCCGTATACGGGCAAGGGAACATGTACGTAGCAGCTGCTCGCTAATCATCTAAAACGAAACAATTACGCTTAAACAAACATATGCATCATACTTTACTTTTGATTCTGGTATTGCTCTTCGCCATGTTTTTGCTGGTCATGCTTGCTCAGCGGATACGGATAGCCTATCCTGTATTTCTGGTGATGGCCGGCCTGGCGGTCAGTTTTATTCCCGGGGTGCCGCAGCTGCACTTGGATCCGGAAATCATCTTTCTGATTTTTTTGCCACCGCTTTTGTATGAAGCAGCCTGGTACACTTCCTGGAACGATTTCTGGAAGTGGAAACGTGCCATTTCCATGCTGGCATTCGGGCTGGTATTTTTCACCTCTACCGTAGTTGCATACACGTCCGTTTCCCTTATTCCAGGTTTCACGCTTGCGCTGGGTTTTTTGCTGGGCGGTATCGTGTCACCGCCTGATGCCGTGGCCGCCGCCACTGTACTAAAAGGTATCAAAGTGCCTAAAAGGCTCATTACGATTCTGGAAGGAGAAAGTCTTGTCAACGACGCATCATCACTAATCGTGTTTAAGTTTGCATTGGTTGCGGTACTCTCGGGTTCATTTTCGATGCAGGAAGCCACAGGCCAATTTTTTCTCGTGGCCGGAATGGGCATTGTGATCGGTTTGGCTGGTGCGCATATCATGTATGCGGTACACAGGTTCTTACCCACCACACCGGCTATTGATGCGGCGCTCACGGTCATGACCCCCTATATTCTGTTTCTGGTTGCCGAACAATTTCACTATTCAGGGGTGATGGCGGTGGTGAGCGGAGGATTGTTTATGTCTTACCGTTCGCATGAGGTTTTCAGGACGGGCAGTACCAGAATGAACATGTTGGGTGTATGGATAACAATGATTTTTGTGATGAATGCGCTCGTATTTATCCTGATCGGGCTGTCTCTGCCTGACATTGTACAGGGACTTGGGGAATATTCTATCATGGAGGGTATCAAATATGGATTGATTGTAAGCGCTATCATTATCGCCTTGCGTTTTCTATGGGTTTTCCCGGCAGCGCATGTGCCCCGCTGGCTAAGCGCAACAATAAGAAGGGAGCCAACTCCGGGATGGAAAGGCCCTCTGATTACCAGTTGGGCGGGTATGCGTGGAGTGGTCTCGCTGGCCACAGCCCTGTCTATTCCGCTTGCGATGGGCGACGGTACCCCGTTTCCTCAACGGAACCTGATCATCTTCATTACCTTCGTTGTTATATTCGTTACGCTTGTCTTCCAGGGCCTTACACTTCCATTTGTGATCAAACTCATCAAAATCGGAGAGATTGACAAAACTCTCTCTGAGGATGAACAAAGAACCGGAATACAGTTGCGGCTTGATAAGCTGGCTTTGCAGCTTTTGTCCGATCAATACAGCCACCACACCATTAGTAACGAGCTGGTCAGTCAGATGAGGGACAATCTTCAAAATGAAATGCTCCGGAATGAAGAGCGGCTGGCTTCATTTGAAATGTGCCATTCTCAGCACCAGGTTGTTTCTGGTTATCACCATGTTCTGATGGGGATTTATGCTGCACAGCGGAAGGAGCTTTTCCAGCTGAGAAAGGAAAAGTTTTTCAGTGATGAAGAAATCAGAAAAGCTGAACTGCAACTGGATCTGAACGAATTGAAGGTGACCGGCAGTGGTCATTAATTCGGAATACTATTTTTTAAACATCATTCAAAAGCTAAAATGAACGTAGGAAGTCATTACAAACTGATCCATTTTCTTCCCTGGACCAAGGAGAAAATATACAAAATGCTGATTATAAGCGTGGTACCAACCTTGTTGTTCTACTTTTTGGGGTGGGTGTGGCTGGCTATTCCATGGGTGCCTGTGGCGTTGCTGGGTACAGCTACTGCTTTTATTTCCGGTTTTAACAACACACAAACTTACAACCGTCTTTGGGAGGCACGCCAGATTTACGGGGCGATCATCAACAACAGCCGTGCGCTTTCGATGATGATCAAGGACTTTGTACGTACTGATGATAAATCGGAGGAGAAACTACTGCATAAAGAAATGGTATACCGCCATATCGCATGGCTTACGGCGCTTAGGTTTCAGCTCAGAGAAACCAAAAGCTGGGAGCATGTGAAAACC
>DASYHR010000957.1:0-2515 GCA_035998385.1 Dyadobacter sp.
GCCGGATAAGGATCTACACCAGGCGCTGAACTCATAGAGTAAGACCTGCGCAACGCATGTCCCCGCAGAGAAAGTAGAAAGGTGAGAAACTGGCCTGCTTTGTAAGCAAGCTCCTGACCATCCACCCGCTCAAATACAAAAGTCTTCACATCGTACTTTTCTACAATGATCTCTTTGACGCGTAATTGGATAGTCTGATCGGTCATAGCTATAGGTGGTTTAAAAGGGAGATGCCTGCTGCTGATTCCATAAAGTTTCGTACTCAAAAAGTAGAACCCAGCAATGTGCTTCGCAAATCCAATGCATATGGAAAAATGGACTCACTGAAAGACGGTACAATAGCGGATTTTCGTAGGCCGTCAGTAACCCGGCAATAAAAAAATAAAACCCTTTAAAGTCTCCCGCATTATAATTTTCGACGGCAATCCGGGAAGTTTTTACACCCAGCCTCATCAAAGCTGTTGACAGGATTACCCTGTCCATTTTGCTTTCAGACTCTCTTAGCAGGCGTTCTGTATCCTCAATTAGTTTTTGTTTGATTCCTGTGAGTGCCGAAGGATTGAATGCGCCGATCAGCCTGGCGACATGATAAATAATGAGTGCAGTGCGCGGATACTGATGCGCACACCGGAAAGGAACATGCACATACCTCCCCGACTCAATCACCGATCTGATATACTCCAGACTTGCCTCATCATGTTTGTTCAGGGGAAGATTGAATTTTAAAATACAATACATCAGATTACACAACACACTCACATCGAATTCGATATACATATTCTTCCCAAACCAGGTTGAGTAAGCAAGAAGTGAGCGGTACTCCGGATAGGTGTTTCTGATCCATTGTTTGTATCCATTGGCATGGATCGTCAGCTTTTCTTTTAACCAGCTCAATTCTTCCGGAGACGGATTGGTGGTCATGTAAATAAATGCCGTATCATCAACATCATCAGGAATTCTGAAGTGTTCATATCTGCGGAAGATATGACCGTTTGGAAAATGCTGGGAAGGTTTCGTCTTCCAGAAATTATAGGTTTTGAGTCCGTCTTTATTTCTGAAATCAGAATAGTTGGCTGTTATTTTGTCTGATATACGATCTATCTGTTGCTGCAATTCCGGCTCCTGTAACGCTTTAAGTGATTGTAAAGTGAACGCACTGATGGCCGAAAAGAAAATAGTGGTGTCTGGTCTTTTGTATCCGATCAGCCTATTGACCCGAAAAGCAGGCAGAATCCCGGCAGGGAAAAATGGTTCGCCACGGGATTGTAGTTTCTCAATATGATCAATAAAGGTGCTAGGCGTATTTTTCATCTATCCGAAATTTACAATAAAACTGATGTTATGACCAGTCGTCGCGTATATTTTAAATTTTTAGATGTGACCAGTTAATAACTTTTTCTACACAATAGTGCTACTGTTCTAATTTCCTACGAATTTTGTAATACAGATATTTTGATTTTACAAGCTCACGTTAGAACTGCATCACTCCTATTGAACAATGCCAAAGATTGACAGTATCAGTCAAAGTCGAAATCTCTTGTCACTGGGATGGATTCTGACTATTTGCTTTATAGGGATGACCTTCATTCCCCGGTCGCTGGATCACGTGCAGTTTGTAGATGGATTGGCTTACGCTGCTATATCCAGAAATATGGCAAACGGATTGGGGTCGTTCTGGCAACCCTATTTTGCAGACTCATTCTGGTTACCTTATAACAAGTGTAGCTTTTTTTGCGAACATCCGCCTCTGATGTTTTTCCTGCAGTCACTCCTTTTCCGGGTTATAGGGAATGAACTGTTTGTCGAAAACATTTACAATTCCATTATTCTTGCGGCGAGTGTCTGGTTAATTGTTTGTATCTGGAGAATCCTCTTCCTTTACGACAAGCACATACAGCAACAGTCCTGGCTTCCTGTATTAATGTGGTACAGTATCGGAACCGTATGGTGGAGTATACCTAATAATCTTCTGGATTCTACGATCACTGTTTTTTGTCTCGCTTCCTGTTTGTTTCAGTTGAAAGCCATTCATTCAAATGGCCGACAGGCATGGACATACTGGATATTGGCCGGGATTGGAATTTTCTGCGCCTGCCTTACAAAGGGACCAACAGGTCTTTTCCCTCTGTCTTTCGCCCTCATTTATACCATTTCCTATCGACAAAAGCCATCGCAGGAATTACTAACCGGCACAGCGTTGGTAGCAGGCACAGTTGTATTCCTATTCATTATTTTGTTACAATATCAGCCTGCAAGGTATTTTTTGAAAGAATACATGGAAGGGCAGGTCATTTCAGCTCTGACGAAAAAAAGGGAGAAAATCAGTGAAAACTGGACAGCGCATTTTTACATTTTTGCCGTGCTTTTGAAAGCAACCATTCCTCATCTGTTGCTGCTGGCTTTGCTGTATGTTACTGAGTACTTCACCAGAAAAAGATTCCGGATCATCAATGAAATAGAGAAGCCCGCAACACTGATGTTCCTGACTTCTCTATCTGTTGTTCTTCCCATGATG
>DASYHR010000961.1:0-3459 GCA_035998385.1 Dyadobacter sp.
AACGGCCCGGTCTTAATTCTTAATTCTTAATTCTTAATTCTTAATTCTTAATTCTTAATTCTTAATCAAACTTGCATCTCTATCTACACATACCGTTTTGTACACAGGCTTGTCATTATTGTGATTTTCATTTCAGTACGAATACAACCAATAAGGCGGCGATCGTAGATGCAATTGCCAAAGAACTGGTGATGAGGCGACAGTATCTTCCGTCACCAAAGCTCGAAACGATTTACTTCGGCGGAGGCACACCATCGCTATTGGATGAGCGGGAGTTGAATCTGTTATTGAAAACAATCCGGGAACATTTTGATGTGGCCCCTCATGCTGAAATCACTTTGGAGGCCAATCCCGATGATCTGAATAAGGCGAAACTCAAACAACTTGCTACAGCAGGAATTAATCGTTTGAGTATCGGCATACAATCTTTTCATCAGCCGCATCTCGTTCATTTGAATCGTATACATTCATCGATGGAGGCCGAGCAGTGTGTCAGGGAAGCGCAACAACTGGGTATTTCCAATATCTCGATTGATCTGATTTATGCCATTCCTGCGGACACCCATCAGATTCTGGAACGGGATATTGAAAAAGCGGCACAGCTAGACGTCAGTCATTTGTCAGCCTACTGCCTCACGATTGAACCGCAAACGGCATTCGGTTCGTGGTTGAAGAAGAAAAAGATTAAACCGATAGATGAGGAATTTGCTGCGCAGCAGTTTGAAATACTCATTGCTTTACTGGCTACAAACGGTTTTGAACAGTACGAGATATCCAATTTTGCCAGAAACGATCAGTACAGCCGACACAATAGCTCCTACTGGAAACAACGTCCCTATCTGGGTGTAGGACCAAGCGCGCACTCTTACAATGGCGCCAGTCGCGAGTACAACGTATCCAACAATAGCAAATACCTGGCCGCTATAACAGCGGGAACTGTCCCCTCGACCCGGGAAATTCTTTCTGTAGCAGATATCACCAATGAATACTTGCTGACAGGACTTCGCACAAAGTGGGGTGTAGACCTTAAACAGCTTGGAATATTATCAGCAGGTAGGTTTGCGTTGGAAAGTCAGTCTGCGATCAACGATTTGCTCGATAAAAAATGGCTTTCAAAACAAAACGAAACGATTTTGTTAACACAAGCCGGCAAGCTCTTCGCCGACCGCATTGCCAGTGATCTTTTTATAGAGGATTGAGGAAATGCAATGCTAAATAGTATGTGCCAAAATCAAGTCAGGTTGCGGAGTCGAAACTCTTTAAAATAACATCCAGAATCCTGTCAGGTTGAGCGGAGTCGAAACCCAAGCCAAAATACATATACACCTCACATCTTGTAAGCCAAGTTCCTGTCAGATTGAGCTTGTCGAAATCCGTGCAATCATGATCGTATCTACCCGGAAGACAACACAGTTCATCGTAACGCTCCACGCCTCACATCAGCTAACAAGAAAGGATGAGCCCGCAAGCCCATCCTCCATAAAATCATTTTGCGTGTATTATGCCAACTCAGCGTTCAGCGAAATCTCAGCATTCAGCAATTGAGAAATTGGACATTCTTTTTTAGCCTTATCTGCGATCTCAGCAAATTGTTCCGCAGTAATATCGGGAATTTGTGCTTTCAGATCAATATGACTTTTCGTAACCTGACCTTTTGACGGATCCAGTGATACTGTTGCAGTTGCATTCAGCTCATCGGCTGTAAAACCAGCTGCATTCAGCTCAAAACTCAATTTCATTGCGAAGCAGCCTGCATGTGCGGCGGCTATAAGTTCTTCCGGATTTGTACCTTTACCCTCAGCAAAACGGGTGTTGAAAGAATACTGTGTATTTTCCAGAACGGTGCTCTGCGTGCTGATAGTACCAGCTCCTTCTTTACCAGTGCCTTTCCAAACGGCTGTTGCTTTACGATTGATCATTTTTTTTATCTTTTTTAAAATAATGAATTGTTTTAACGTTCTATTGCAGTTAAAGTACGATGGAACGTCATTCTACGCAAATTAATTAATTATTAAAGTTGTGCCGAAGCAACCAATCCGGTCCATCCGGCATCCATTTAGTTAATGAATCGTTAACGTGCGTTTTCAGATTAAACCTGAAGGGTGCGTTTCCATCAAACCGAAAATTAAAAATTAAATCACTTTTATCTATTACAACATGAAAAAGCTTCTTATTCCTTTCATATTCGCAATTGGCGTTTTGTTTCAAAGCTGCACCGGCCCACGCGGCCCTGAAGGTCCAGCTGGTGTTAATGGTCCGATAGGTCAAACATTTGAACTTCAGGGAGTCAATTTCAACTCAGGAAACGACTGGCTGGTACGCGGAGAATTTAGCTCGGCTAACGTTCGTTTGGAGGATTCTGATGTGGTCTTGGTTTATGTGCTGTGGGAGGTTGAAGGAAACCTTCCCGTTTGGCGATTACTTCCTCAACCCATAGATATGCCAAGAGGCGTTTATTACAATTATGATTTTACGAGTCTCAATTTTATACTACAAATTGATGCACCGTCAAATGCCATAAAAAGCGCGCTGTCGGCTGATGTTACGCAGGGCCAAACCTTCCGGATCGTTGCTTTGCCTTCTAACTGGTCGTCAAGAAAATCCGGACCAAGCGTGGATTACAGCGATTACGAGGCTGTTAAGAAATATTTCAATCTTGACGATTCTAAAATTCAAAAATTAAACGTGCAGTAATTGCAGTGTTGGCATTAATTTTTTATCATTGAGATAGATAACAATCCGGTAGTATTGGCTACCGGATTTTTTTAAAACTCAATGAAAAAACTTCTGCACCTTTTTCTGATTGCTTTTGGCTGTACCTGTCCGTCTATGGCGCAGGAATTCGCCAGGCATACCGATGACTACCGCGACAAATACCGCGAGGAGTTTACAAAAACGCCCAATTCTCCTCTTAGCAAGGACGACCTGAAATATCTACAGTTTTATGCGCCTGATTCAACCTATCAGGTGAAAGCCAGTTTTGAAAGAACCCGCCACAACCGCCCATTCGGAATGCCCACTTATAGTGGGGCTCAAAAGACATTTGTGAAGTATGGGGTTCTTCGATTTAAAATTGACGGTAGACGTCAAAAATTATATGTTTACCGTAGTTTGGGTCTGGAAACCTTGCCTCAATACAAGGATTATCTTTTTGTTCCCTTTAAAGACAGAACAAGCGGCAAAACCACTTACGGAGGCGGTCGTTATCTTGATCTGAAAACCGCAGAAATTAAAGATGGCTCATGCCTACTTGATTTTAACAAGGCGTACAATCCCTACTGCGCTTACAGTGAAGGCTTCAACTGTCCGATTCCACCAAAAGATAATGTGCTGATGATCTCAATCGCAGCCGGGGAGAAAAACTTCACCAAGAAACACTAACGAATGTATGGCTATTCTATCTTCCAGCCTTTTAAGTGCTGTCCATTCTGATATTCACTCATTACATTCACATTGGTT
>DASYHR010000201.1:0-2425 GCA_035998385.1 Dyadobacter sp.
ACGTTATCCGCGTCAATAATGACACGAAGTTCACGGCCAGCCTGGATTGCGTAACATTTTTCTACGCCATCAAATGACAATGCCATGTTTTCGAGATCACGTAAACGCTGGATGTAAGATTCCATCATTTCACGACGTGCACCCGGACGAGAACCTGAAATGGCATCACATACCTGAATGATCGGGGAGAGCATACTCGTCATCTCGATTTCATCGTGGTGAGCTCCTATGGCGTTACATACTTCCGGATTTTCCTTATATTTTTTGGCCAGTTCCATACCCAGAATTGCGTGTGGTAAATCTGATTCTTCAGGCCACACTTTTCCGATATCGTGAAGTAAACCGGCTCTTTTAGCAAGTTTGGTATTTAAGCCCAGTTCCGCAGCCATGGTCGCGCACAATTTTGCCACTTCGCGTGAATGTTGCAGCAGATTCTGTCCATAAGATGAACGGAAACGCATACGACCTATCATCTTCACGAGCTCAGGATGTAAGCCATGTATGCCCATGTCAATCACAGTACGTTCACCGATTTCGACGATCTCATCATCAATATTTTTGCGTGTTTTTGCAACCACTTCCTCAATACGTGCCGGGTGGATACGTCCATCCTGTACCAGGCGGTGAAGGGAAAGACGGGCAATTTCACGGCGAACAGGATCAAATCCTGATATTACGATTGCTTCAGGGGTATCATCTACAATGATCTCAACACCAGTCGCTGCTTCCAGCGCACGGATATTACGTCCCTCACGACCAATAATTTTTCCTTTAATATCGTCATTTTCAATGTTGAAAACAGACACACAGTTTTCAATTGCATGTTCAGCAGCTGTACGCTGGATGGTCTCGATAACAATCTTTTTAGCTTCTTTCGTTGCAGACAGACGTGCCTCTTCCATTGCACTTTTTACGTAAGATCCGGCTCTGGTATCTGCTTCAGCTTTCAGTGCATCTACAAGCTGCTCACGTGCCTGATCCGCAGTAAGATTCGCGATCTTTTCCAACTGCGCAACTTGCTGCTGCAGGGATTTCTCAGCTTCTTCACGTTTTTTGTTGGCTGTTTCAATCTGCTGAGCCAGGTTAGTTTTCTGAGATTCCAGATCCTGCTCACGCTTCTTGTTCTGATCAATGCTTTGATTCAGACTTTGTTCACGCTGTTTCAGCTTCTGCTCGTTGGTCTGAAGGATGTTACGTTTCTTGTTTGCATCTTCTTCAAACTCCGATTTCAGGCGCAGGTATTTTTCTTTTGCTTCGAGAATACGATCTTTTTTGATGTTTTCGGCAGAGTTTTCAGCATTGCGTATGATTTCTGCAGCTCTGTCCTGCGCTTCTTTTTCCTTCTGATCAAAAGATTTCTGGAAAATGTATTTACCTGCAAATACACCGATACCCACAGCGATGATATCGGATAAGAGGACAATAAAAATGGATGAATCTGGCATTTTATGTAATGGTTACAATATAGTTGGCTTGTGACCGACTACCAAAGTATGAAATGCCGAACCAGTTGTAGCTGAACGATAAATTTTTTAGGAAAGAAATAGACAAAGGTTTAGAAACGTAGGCTGATAAAAAGGAACCTCCTTATGTCAGCTATCAATGGCATTCGCAACGGCCGCATCCAGTTTTTCGATTCTTTCCTGAAATGCTTCCATCATGCCATCCATTTGTTCCCGAATGCGTTGCAGAGCAACCATACATTCTATTGCGGTGAGACCCATGGCCTCAATATCGTCGTAACCTTTTGTCTTTGATTTATGCTGCTTTACCCGCTCTGTGAATACTTCATATCCATCCCTGTAATATCTCTCCTGATCAGCCGGCACGCTCAGCTTAAAGCCTCTGTCCAGCAGTTTTATAAAGACAGAGACGTCAGGATTAGGTATGTTATTTTTTTTCATAAGCTATCTTCAAGCATTTCAATGCACTTATCGATCTCTTCTATATATCGTTCAACTGAGTCTTTCAGTTCGGCTATTCCGCTCGTTGGTGTCAGTTTACTAGTGACAATTTTAGCGAAACTTTTAGACTTATTAAAGTCTTTTTCCAAAGTACCGTATTTTTTCTTTGTTTCCTTTGCTTCTTCCTTCAACCTCATATTGGATAAACGGAGCTCTGCATTTTCACGCTGCAATTCTGATACTGACCAGGTTAAGTTCTCTTTTGTGTTGATGAGAATTTCCAATCTTCTTTCCAGATCGGCTAGTTTAAGTTCGATAATGCGCGTGCTGCTCCTTTCCATTCTTGTTCGGGTTTTAGTTTGAAGACTTTGTCAGGTTTTCAGAGAAAAGGAATTTGTTTTAAAAATTACAAAATAAACGTGCAGGTGATACGTCGTATTCCCTGCACGTCACAAGTTATTTTCTGATAATGGCATTGAGCTCCCGCTCATAGTTAGCGATTAGTCTCGACATGGTCTTAT
>DASYHR010000963.1:0-2934 GCA_035998385.1 Dyadobacter sp.
ATATTGCAAGTCCATAGTTTTCATATATTGGATTTTAGCTTCTCAACCTAAACAAATTTACAATAATAATGTTGCAATTCCGGCCTGCTCTTTCATTTTATAACTATTCCAACAACTACCTTTTTACTATCTCCTTCTTTCCCCGTACCTTTGCGGCATGATCGCGATTACTAATATCAGTTACTTTTTGGGCGACCGTGCTTTGTACGACGGTGCGTCCCTGCATATCAAGCCAAAACAAAAGATCGGACTCATCGGTCTGAACGGAACGGGTAAATCTACATTGCTCCGGATGATTAATGGTGAGTTTCAGCCAGACGGTGGCCATATATCAAAATCCGGGGATTGTACCATCGGCTTTTTAAATCAGGATTTGCTTTCTTATCAAAGCGATGACTCCATTTTGTCAGTAGCCATGCAGGCTTTTGAACGCCAAAATGAGTTGCAGGTACAGATCGATAAGATCCTGCATGAGATGGAGCATAATTACAAAGATGAGCTGATAGACAAGCTAGCCCGCGTTCAGGATGAATTTGAAGCTTTGGATGGCTATAGCGTTCAATCGAAAGCGGAAGCAATTCTTGAGGGTCTTGGTTTTGTAACAGATGACCTCCAACGACCCCTACGATTGTTCTCCGGAGGATGGAGAATGCGTGTAATGCTCGCGAAATTGCTTTTGCAAAAGCCATCATTACTGATGCTCGATGAGCCTACCAACCACCTTGACTTACCGTCTATTCAGTGGGTTGAAAAATATGTTCAGAGTTATGAAGGAGCTGTGATTGTGGTGAGTCACGACAGGCAGTTTCTTGACAATACCATTGATACTACAATTGAAGTTTCAGGTGGAAAGCTGGTTTATTACGCAGGAAATTATTCCTACTATCTGGAAGAAAAAGATGAGCGTAATGAAATTCAGCGTGGCGCTTATGAAAATCAGCAGGCTAAAATCCGCCAGACAGAAAGATTTATTGAGCGTTTTAAGGCAAAGGCTACGAAATCCCGTCAGGTACAAAGCCGTGTGAAAGCATTGGACAGAATGGACGTTGTAGATGCTGTCGTAGATGAAAATGCAAAGGTTCACTTCCGTTTTCAATTTACAACCCAGCCGGGTCGTCATGTATTCCAGCTTGAAGATGCGTCTAAAGCTTATGGCGAAAAGGTGATTCTGGATGCCACAAATATCAGCATGGAACGTGGTGACAAAATCGCGTTGATCGGAGCCAACGGTCGAGGAAAATCGACGGTTCTGCGTGTGGTGGCGGGTGATGAACCTATCGAAGGAAAGAGAAGATTGGGACATAATGTAATGTTCACTTTTTATGCCCAGCATCAGCTCGAATCACTGAATGTGAACCACAACCTGATCGAAGAGCTTAAATATGCCAATCCGAACAAAACTGAAACTGAGCTAAGAACAGTGCTTGGATGTTTCCTGTTTACCGGTGATGACGTATTTAAGAAGATCAAAGTGCTTTCCGGAGGTGAGAAATCGCGTGTGGCACTTGCCAAGGTATTGTTATCTCAGGCTAATTTCCTGCTGCTCGATGAGCCTACCAACCACCTTGACATGCAGTCGGTTAATATTCTGATTCAGGCACTGCAGCAGTACGAAGGAAGTTATATTGTTGTATCTCACGACAGGTATTTTGTTGAAAATATTGCTAATAAAATCTGGTACATTGAGGACCATCAGATCAAAGAATATCCTGGTACCTATCAGGAATATGAAGTGTGGGTGGAAGAGCGCGGATTGCAATCTGCGGTAAGTGATAAAGCAGTAGTAAGCAGTGCTCCCCCGCAGAAATCGAAAAACCAGGCTGCACAAGCTCCGGCTAAAACAGCCAATAAGTCGTTCTCCAACGAAGACGCTCAAAAGCTAAAAAAGGCGAAGAAATTGGTCGATGAGCTGGAGGAAACAATCAGTAACCTGGAATCAAAAAAGTCTGAGACTGAAAATAAGCTTGCTGAACCATCCGTATATGAAGATGCCAAAGCTCTTGCAGATCTGAACAAAACTTACGCTGATATTAAACAGAAGCTTGAAAAAGCTAATGATGACTGGGAAACAGCAATGCTTGAAGTTGAAGAACTGGCAGGCTAGTCTCAATAAATAAGGTGAACAAGAAAGGAGGCAGCGATGCTTCCTTTTTGTTGTCCTGAAAAAATCTAACGAAAAGAAATTAAGTCTTCAGTGTCAGCATATACATCCGTCAGCTTCAATTCTACACCAACTGAACCAAATTCTATTGAGCCATCAATATTATAAGCCTCCGAAGCCAGGTACCACACTTCTTCTTCATTCTTCCGCCAAACCTCTGCTCCAATAGATAGTGAATTCACTATAGCATATTCTCTTAATGAGGGAATACTTCTGTAAAAATGGAATTTTTCTCCCCTATCATAACCTGATGTACTTGAAGAAAGCACTTCTATGATAACAGTCGGATTTAAAATTGTATCCTTTTTGTTATTCAGAAATTCATTTTCCCCACAAATGATCAGAAAGTCAGGGTAGGTGTAAAGGCCATTTTCAGGAATATGAACACGCAAATCGCTTGAATAGCCTTTACACTGCTTCCCCTTTAAACGAATGTAAAATTCACCCGATAAATTTTCCGTAATCCTGTTGTGATTAAACCCAGCACCGGCCATCGCAAATATTTCGCCACGATAGTACTCGCTCTTGTAGTCTGCATCTCTTTCCATTTCGAGGTACTCCTCTTCCGAATAGAATTTCTGTGGCTGCGCTGTCATGATCCCAATGTTTAAAAACAAAAATAGTTATTTCTACAAAAAAGGCATTAATTCGTTTGTTACACAATTATCGTACAAGATAACGTTAATTTATAAAATCCATTTATGCGATACATTTTATCTCTTTTGCTGATAATAACCTCTTTATCAGCCCATAGTCAAACGAATGATTTTAAA
>DASYHR010000966.1:0-3076 GCA_035998385.1 Dyadobacter sp.
AAAGTCCGAATAGAATCACAATTTACGTCTTGACAATCCATAAAGTCATGAATGATGAAAAAGTACGGTTAGTAACCGAGATTGAAACTGATGAAGCTGCCCATAACCTGGAAGTGCTCAGGACTGAGCTCAGCTAGGTAAACAAGGATCTGCGCTCGATGGGCAAATATTCCGAGGAATGGACCGAGGAACACAAAAAGTAATACCACGACCTGAGCAAAAGGAGCTCAAACACGAAGTGAAGGATTATACCAGGGCAATTGACCTGAACGATGCTTCAATGAATGAGCTCGTAGCCGTCAGCTCCAAAACGAGCTCAGACAGCTCAAAGTGGGTTCAAATCAATGCAAGGCTTCACGATGTACGTAAAGAAATGGATCAGCTTGGTGGTCCTGTTCAGAAGCAAAGCGATTACTGGGAACAATTCCCGGACGATTTTGCTGCCACATTTCTTACCGTAAATCTTTACTGATATTGGACCTTATGAGAAATTATATTTTGTGGGCACTTTGCTATCGGATGCTTGGCATTAATATGCATCTAGACGTTATTCTCGCCCCAAGTCTCATTTACCTAGCTAAACAATTCAAGAACATCCTCTGCACTCAGTGATTTAAGTACCCCATCCGTTGATGACACAAGCTCATCAGCCAGCTGACGCTTCTGCGCCTGCATGTTCAGAATTTTCTCTTCCAGGGTATCCTTGCAAATCATCCTGTAAGCCATCACGTTGTTTTTTTGCCCGATGCGGTAGCAGCGGTCAATGGCTTGTGATTCAGCGGCTGGGTTCCACCATGGGTCTACAAGAAAAACATACTCGGCAGCGGTGAGATTCAGCCCGGTGCCACCAGCTTTCAGACTGATCAGAAATACACGTGTGTGATCATCGTTTTGAAAGAGATCCACCATTTTTCTTCTTTGGTCTTCCTTCGTCTTACCATCCAGATAGGCATATCCGAGATGGGATTTTTCGAGCTGCTGTCTGATCAGTCCAAGAAATCCGGTAAAACTCGAAAACACCAGTACTTTGTGGAAGGGCGTTATTTCTTTTAACCGCCGCATGAGCTCCTTGATTTTGGCAGGCTCTGCTTCCTGCTTAACCTGAGCTTCAACCAACACAGGTGCATTGCAAATTTGACGGAGTTTCAAGAGTCCTGCCAGTGCGTACAATTTGGAGTTGACTGCACCGGTTTCGTTAATTTTTTCTCTAATAGCCTTTTGATATCGAGTTCGGTAAGCCTCGTAGACAGCGCGCTGTTGGGTTTCCATCTCACAGTAGATGACCATTTCCGTTTTCTCTGGCAGGTCTTTGGCCACTTGCTGCTTGGTTCGCCTGAGAATAAAGGTGCTGATTATCTTTTGCAAGTAAGATACGGCATCCGTTTCCGCTTTGTTTGCGAGCAGTTTATTGAACCCACGCAAGCTTCCCAACATGCCGGGATTTACAAAGTTCATCAGGGCATAAAGATCATTGCCACTGTTTTCAACGGGTGTGCCCGTCATGGCCAGTCTGGTGCGTGCATCCAGAATGCTGACTGCTTTGTAGCGCTGTGAGGCCTGATTTTTAATGGCCTGCGCTTCATCAAGGATCACATATTCGAACTGGGCATGTCTGAGTATATCGATATCGTGCAGCACCGTTTTATAGGTAGTCAAAATAACATCGCCTGAATCAAGCCGTGAGGCCTGCTGTTGTCTGAACGCGCCATGATAGCGGACTATGCGAAGGTCCGGTGTAAACTTTTCTGCTTCCTGCTGCCAGTTAAATAAGAGCGAGGTTGGTACAATTAAAAGACTCGGCCTGGTATGCAGACCATTTCGATACACGTTTTGTAAAAGTATCAACACTTGCAGCGTCTTTCCCAGCCCCATATCGTCAGCCAAAATTCCTCCCCAACAATTGTCTTTTAGAAACATCAACCAGTCAAACCCTTCCTTCTGGTACGCACGAAGTGTCGCCCGCACGTTATCAGGAACTTGTCTGTTTGTGATGACTTTGACCTTCGGTGCATGACTTTTCAGGTTTTGTGCAAATCCTCGCAAACCGTGGTGACCGTTGAGCTGATCCAGTAACTGAGCATGAAAGCCCGACAGACGCATCCCCGATTTTAAAGGTTGCGAAAAAGACATAACAGTTTTCAGCTTCTTTTGCCAGCTGGCCGGGATGGTGGCACGTGTTCCGTCTTTAAGTGTGAGTTGCCCGTCATTTTCCAAAATCGCGTGTCTGAGCACTTCACTGCTTATTGAAATCTGGGAACATGTCGCTTTCAACGTTATCTCAAACCAGTCTTTATCTGCATGAATGCCCATACGGATATCTACCAGGTTCAGATAATCTGCCAGTGCTTCAATGTCCTCGATTCCCGTCACAGTTATCTGATTTTCTTTCAGTTTTGAGAGCATATCAGGCAAACAACCTGTGTTTAGAATGGTAGTCTTTGGCAAAGAAAAGTAGTCTTCATTTTTGCAAGCCTGGCTTGCAAAATCAGTATGGAGTAATCTTACCAGCTCTGATAGCGCAGCTTCCTTGGCTTTGTCACGGATAAAAATGACCGGCTGCCCGTGAATCTCAATCCAGCTGGTCCCGCCACTTAAAGTTGGTACCAGCAATTCTTGCCCGTAGTCCACCTGCGGCTGAAAGCAAAAAGAACCAGCATGCTCGAAGATCCGCAGCTGCATTTGCTGTACCTGTAAAGTTCTCTGATCTGCGCCAACAGAATCATATTGAAATGGGTAGTGCCGTGTCAGGAATTGAAGTACAGATTTGTTAAAATGCTCGAAATGGATGTCCATCACTGTGAGTACTTGCCCGGTTATTGTAAGCGATGTGATCAGATCAATGTCCCTGAGTGTAGGTGCTATTAGATATGTACCACTGCGTTTATCGAAAACAAAAAGTGGAGACCTCGCTGGAAAAAGCTCGTAGTAGTCCAGTGGGTTTGTGTCCTTCAACACGTGCAGCTGTAACCGGTAACAGGCTTCTTGTTTGGTCAAAGTGAAACTCAGACCCAGTTCTGAACTTGCAGCCTGGAAAGGTTTTGTATACCCCTTTTTGGGTTTGTGATCAAATTTGATC
>DASYHR010000982.1:0-4195 GCA_035998385.1 Dyadobacter sp.
CGCGGTTACCACGTTTAACGCCACCATATGATACAACGCCGTCGATTTCTGACACCGTTGCTGGATTTGAAGGGTTACGTGCCTCGAACAATTCAGTTACACGTGGCAGACCTCCGGTAATATCGCGGGTCTTACCAACAACACGAGGTATTTTAGCCAATGGCTGACCTGCTTTGATGCTGGTTCCTGCTTTCACAACCAAACGAGCTCCTACAGGAAGGTTATAGCCCTTCTCAGTCTGATCTTTCAACAACGTTGATTTACCATTTACCACGATAGCCGGGTTTTTGGTTTTATCACGTGTTTCAATGATTACAGACTCCTGGAAGCCGGTTTGCTCATCAAATTCTTCACGGTAAGTAATACCTTCTTCGATCGCATCGAAAGAAACCTTTCCTGTAAATTCAGAAAGAATTACCGCGTGATATGGATCCCATGTACAAAGTTCTTGTCCCTTGGATACTTTATCACCTTCTTTCACAAGCAGGTGAGCTCCGTAAGGAACGTTATTTGAAATCAGAAGCTGACCTGTTTCAGGATGAACGATTTTCACCTCACCCGAACGACCCATTACTACTGTAATAGCATCACCTTCTGAATTAACTGACTCAACAAGACGTAGCTCTTCAAATTGAATTACCCCGTCGAATTTCGCCTTGATGTTTGCATCAACAGAAATGTTGGATGCAGTACCACCGACGTGGAACGTACGAAGTGTAAGCTGCGTACCCGGCTCACCGATCGACTGAGATGCGATTACACCTACAGCTTCACCGATGTTTACCATGTGCGCTGAAGCAAGTGAACGTCCGTAGCATTTTACACAAACACCACCTCTTGTTTCGCATGTCAATACGGAACGGATCTCAACAGTTTCGATGCTTGTTTCGTCAATGTATGCAGCGATCTCTTCTGTAATTTCCTGACCGGAAGCCAGAATCATTTCATTAGAAAGCGGATCAAACACATCATGAACACTTACACGACCAAGGATACGCTCAGAAAGTGGTTCAACGATATCTTCGTTGTCTTTCAAAGCCGAAATTGCAATACCACGAAGTGATCCGCAGTCCTCTTCAACAACGACAACATCCTGGGCAACATCATGCAAACGACGTGTCAGGTAACCTGCATCAGCCGTTTTCAAGGCTGTATCTGCAAGACCTTTACGCGCACCGTGGGTTGAGATAAAGTACTCAAGAACGTCAAGACCTTCTTTAAAGTTAGAAAGGATCGGGTTCTCGATGATTTCACCTGCACCACCTGCAATGTTTTTCTGAGGCTTGGCCATAAGACCCCTCATTCCACCCAACTGACGAATCTGTTCACGGGATCCACGTGCACCTGAGTGCATCATCATATAGATAGAGTTAAATCCACCCTGATCCGTTTCCAGTTGTTTCATCAAAGTCTCTGTGATACGTGAGTTAACACGTGTCCAGATATCGATCACCTGGTTGTAACGTTCGTTCTCAGTAATAAGACCCATCAAGTAGTTACTCCAAACGTTTTCCACGTCTACTTTCGCCTGCTCGATCAATTTGATCTTTTCATCCGGAACCATTACGTCGTTCAATCCCATTGACAAACCACCTTTGAAGGCCATTTGGAAACCAAGTTCTTTGATTTCATCAAGGAATTGCGCGCAACGTGCTACACCCGCCAGTTTGAATACCAAACCGATGATCTGCTGTAATTTTTTCTTAGTCAGAAGCTCATTGATATAACCTACTGACTCAGGAACTGCCTGGTTAAACAGGATACGTCCTGCAACAGTGTCCACCAATTTGATCTCAAATGTTCCATCTTCGTTACGAACACGCAGACGGCATTTGATATTAGCATGCTTGGAAAGCTTGCCTTCATTGATCGCAATAATTACTTCTTCGGGACCGTAGAAAATCATTCCTTCTCCTATGATAGGATACTGAGGAGTGCTTACACGACCTTTTGTTACATAATACAGACCTAAAACCATGTCCTGAGATGGTACCGTAATAGGCGCACCATTGGCAGGGTTAAGGATGTTATGAGAAGAAAGCATCAACATCGACGCTTCCAGAACGGCTTCCTGACCCAATGGCACGTGAACGGCCATCTGGTCACCGTCAAAGTCAGCGTTGAATGCAGTACACACAAGTGGGTGCAACTGGATCGCTTTTCCTTCAATCAGCTTAGGCTGGAATGCCTGGATACCCAAACGGTGAAGCGTTGGAGCACGGTTAAGAAGAACAGGATGTCCTTTCAATACGTTTTCCAAAATATCCCAGATCACAGGATCCTTACGGTCTACGATCTTCTTCGCTGATTTCACAGTTTTAACGATACCACGCTCGATCAGCTTACGGATAATAAACGGTTTGAATAGCTCAGCCGCCATATCTTTTGGAAGACCACATTCATGCAGTTTCAATTCAGGACCTACAACGATAACGGAACGACCAGAATAATCGACACGCTTACCAAGCAAGTTCTGACGGAAACGTCCCTGCTTTCCTTTCAGCATATCTGAAAGTGATTTCAGGGCACGGTTACCTTCTGAACGTACCGCGTTTACTTTGCGGCTGTTATCAAAAAGCGAATCTACCGCTTCCTGCAACATACGTTTTTCGTTACGCAAGATTACCTCAGGTGCTTTGATTTCGATCAGACGCTTCAAACGGTTGTTACGGATGATCACACGACGGTAAAGGTCGTTCAAATCGGAAGTCGCAAAACGACCACCATCAAGAGGTACAAGCGGACGAAGTTCCGGTGGAATAACAGGTACCATTTTGATCACCATCCACTCAGGACGGTTTTCGATACGCGTATTCGCATCACGGAAAGCTTCAACAACTTTCAGACGTTTCAAGGCTTCAGCCTTACGTTGCTGAGAAGTATCTGTTGCAGCCTGGTGACGAAGCTCATAAGAAAGTTCATCAAGCTTGATACGGCTCAACAACATTTCAAGTGCATCGGCACCCATTTTCGCGATAAACTTATTTGGATCCGTGTCCGGAAGCATTTGGTTTTCGCGTGGCAATTTGTCAACGATGTCAAGATATTCGTCTTCTGTAAGGAAGTCCAGATAACTCACACCATCTTCTTCTTTAACACCAGCCTGAACTACAGCATATCGCTCGTAGTAAATGATCTGATCCAATTTTTTGGTAGACAATCCAAGCAGGTAACCGATTTTGTTCGGCAAACTACGGAAGTACCAGATATGCGCTACAGGAACTACAAGTTCAATATGGCCCATACGCTCACGACGTACTTTCTTCTCAGTAACCTCTACTCCGCAACGGTCGCAGATGATACCTTTATAACGAATACGCTTGTATTTACCGCAATGACATTCCCAATCCTTCACCGGACCGAAAATACGCTCACAGAACAACCCACCCATTTCCGGCTTGTAAGTCCGGTAATTGATAGTTTCAGGCTGTGTTACTTCACCGAATGAGCTCTCTAGGATAGACTCAGGTGAAGCCAGACTGATCGTCATTCTGGAAAAATCACTATTAAGTTTTTTGTTCTTTTTGAAAGACATAATTAAAAAGTCGTTTGTCTTGTTAGTCGAAATTCAAATTGTATTGCATTTCTAAGGAGAACTCCAACCTCACCCTAACCCTCTCCTTCAAGGAGAGGGAATCTCACTCCCTTCTCCTTGAAGGAGAAGGGCTGGGGATGAGGTTTCGAACCCCTTACGACTAAAAATTAGTCCAGCGTAATTTCCAATGCCAATCCACGAAGCTCGTGAACAAGTACATTGAAGGACTCCGGAATATTTGGTTTCGGAAGGTTTTCACCTTTCACGATTGCTTCGTAAGCTTTGGCACGGCCCACAACGTCATCCGACTTAACGGTAAGGATCTCCTGAAGAATGTGAGATGCACCGAATGCTTCAAGTGCCCACACTTCCATTTCTCCAAAACGCTGACCTCCAAACTGTGCTTTACCACCCAAAGGCTGTTGTGTAATAAGGGAGTACGGTCCGATTGAACGGGCGTGCATCTTATCATCAACAAGGTGACCAAGCTTCATCATATACATAAGACCTACCGTAACCGGTTGGTCAAATTGCTCTCCTGTCAAACCATTGTACAGGTAAGTACGTCCCCATTCCGGCAAACCTGCTTCTGCCAACTCAGCAGCAACCTCAGCTTCAGTTGCTCCGTCAAAGATTGGTGTAGCGTATCTGCGGCCCAGT
>DASYHR010001177.1:0-3860 GCA_035998385.1 Dyadobacter sp.
CTCCCTGAGCCGTCCATGCGTTGTTTTTTGCATCCTTGTATGTTTCGATAAATTGTTGCGCGTCCATCATCTTCACGCGACGGACTACCTTTTGCGAGCCATATTCCAGATTAGCACTTACATTCACTTTACCCGCCTTACCCAATTTAGTAGTCACAAGCACTACCCCACTCGATCCGCGAGAACCATAAATTGCTGCAGAAGATGCATCCTTTAAAACCTCAATAGACTCAATATCAGACGGATTGATAAGGTTGAGGTTAAAATTCTCCAACGGCACCCCATCGACGACGATCAGCGGATTGGTACCCGCAGTGATTGAACTCACACCACGAATTTTGATTACCGGAGAAGCGCCTGGCGCGCCTTGTGATTGCGAAATATTCACACCAGGCAGTGTTCCAGCCAGGGACTGTGTCACGTTACTAAATGAACGATCTTTGAATTTGTCATAATTGACAGAAATCACCGAACCGGTTATCGCACGTTTGCTCTGTGTACCGTATCCCACCACAACCAGTTCTTCGAGTGATTTATTCTCAGGCGAAATTTGTACGTTAATGTCCGTTCTGTTGCCAACTGTTTCTTCTACAGACTTATAACCTACAAAGCTGAATACAAGCACGGTAGCCGGACCCGGAACATCTATTTGGAAAGAACCGTCGGCGTTGGTGGTGGTGCCACGTTGGGTGCCTTTGATCACCACACTTACACCCGGTAGCGCGTCCGAATCGCTGACGCCCGTCACCCGCCCTTTCACAGCGACGGTCTGAGCCTGTAGCGCAGGAACCGCCAGAAGGCAGGCGAAAATTATACGTAATATTGCTTTCATAAAATTTAATGGATGGGGAACGAGATGGGACTTTTCTTTACTTTCTATTATTTTCGAAAATTAAGTATTTATTATGAATCAAAAAAGATTCTAATTGATTTTCTGTGTTTTTTTAATAATAAATTGACTGATAACCCTCATTGAAGCAAATTAATCACCAGATAAACACAAGAAAGAAAGATTTGTGAAAGTGAAATAATGCCTGTATGTACTTTTTAGAAAGTAGCAGGCACAAAAAAACCAGCTTCGTAAAAGCTGGTCGGTAAACTATCCCACGCACTGTTGGCAATTACTGCTGTTCCCGGTTAATTGTGATCGCATGTATAATGTTCTGTAGCTGTGCATCCTTTTCCTGTAGCAAATCTTCCAGCTCAGCCACTTTTTCAGCGTTTACCTTATCCCTATTGTCCAGGTCTTCCAGGCGACCACGGTTCATTTCACGAAGTATGTACAAAGTCAAAACAAACAGACCTACAGTAATGATCTGAAAAAACTGATCGTACGACAAAACTGCCACCATATAGGTTAGGATAAAAACGATAAAGCCTATCATGAATCTGCCAACTGCGAATTGTTTGAACATCATTATTATCTTTTTATATCGTCACCAAAAATTCCGTCCACATAATACCAGTTGTCGTTTTCAAAAACGAAAGAAGATTTCTCATGGTGAATATGCAGTTTCCCATCTTTGCTCCTGTAATGGGCTTTGAATTCAACTGTGTTGCCCTCTGCATCCAAAACCTCAAGCTGTTTCCAGCTGTTCGACTTTGCCCATTGTTCTATATCCGGTTTAGATGTGTTAAGTCGTTGCGAAAGGTGGGTTGTTTCGTACAGATAGTCGACAGCTGCCATGACATACGCGCTAAATCTGGACCGCATCAGTTCCTCAGGAGATGCTGCCTTTAAGTTACCATTGATCAACGGTGCACAGCAACGTGAGTAAGGTTGTTTATTTCCGCAAAAACAATTCTTCATACCAATAATTAAATCAACACATTATTCAATAAGGCTGACAATAAGTCACTTGCGCTTAGTATGACACTTACCACTGGTGTATTTTTGGTAAAGTCCACCTACGAAATTACCTATTTTTAGAGCATTCATCCTAAATCACCCAGGATTATGGCAGCTGCAATTTATTTCTTCCTGATTCTTATTCTCTGGTACGGTATCAAAGAAACGAGAAAAAACAAACCCAACTGGCACCGCCCAATCGTTTCAGCGATGATGTGGCCATTAACGATCTTCTATAAAAACCGCTGAGAATTTCAAGTTAAAACCATTTGTTTGTGGCTGTATCTTTTATGATGGAATGATCTTTGATAAAGGGTCACTACACATTAATCATCTAAAAAATGGACAGCATCAATCAACAGCAGCCGGAAGAAAATCATCGGGACCTATTTGCCGGAGAGGCAGGAGAAAAAATCAAGGAACTGGCTAGTGCAGCCAACACATGCTTCTTTTGTACAGGAATTAAAACAGGACATCCGTTAAACGTACGCCCGATGTCAATTCAGAAAGTACAGGACGATGGAGTTTTTTGGTTTCTGAGCGCCGATGACAGCCACAAAAACCAGGAAATCCATGAGAACCCGTATGTGCAATTACTATTTCAGGGATCTAAATACTCTGATTTTTTGAGCATTTATGGAACCGCGAGTATTTCTAAGGAGAGAGCAATTATCGAGGAGCTCTGGAGCCCGATTTTGAAAGCATGGTTCACCGAAGGCATTGACGATCCACGTGTTACCGTTATTAAAGTGGAAACGAAAGACGGATACTATTGGGACAATAAACACGGAAATGCAATCGCTTTTGTCAAAACAATGTTTGGCGCAGCAGTGGGAAAGACTTTGGACGATTCCATCGAAGGGCGTCTTATTACGGAATAGCCTTCACAATAACCAAACAAAAAGCCTCCCGTACAGCAGCATTGCCAATGGGAGGCTTTTTCTATGGTTGATCAGTAACCGGGATTTTGAGCAAATTCTCCCTGATTCAAATCCAAAGCGCGGTTAGGAATAGGTCTCAGGATTTTCATTGCGCCATTCACGCCTGCAAAAGGGTCGCTTCCGTTATTGTACCATTTTCTCACATCCTTATTGTATTTGCGGCTTCGCTCAATCAGCGTTCCGGTGCGTTTCAGGTCAAACCAGCGGTGGTACTCTCCTATCAGCTCGCGCCCCCGTTCATCCAGAATATACTCCAGATTCACTTGCGCCGATGTAATACTCAGATCCACTCCGGTCTTCGCTGCTCTTTTACGCACCGCATTGATGCGCTCAGCCGCTAATGCATTGTTTCCAGACTTGAAGTAAGCCTCAGCAGCGATCAGATAGGTTTCGCCTAAGCGGGCGATGAAAAAGTCACGTGTGCTGCTGGCTGTACCAAATTGAGAATTGGGATCATCAAACTTTTTAACAGAAGGTGTATAATTGTCCAGCACCACTGTACGCCCCGCTTCCCATTCATTGGAGTACGGGTAAATAATCGTATTGGTTCTGCGGGCAGGATCCGCAGCTCTCCATGCCGCCAGATCAGCCGGACTGTTCATCCATTTAGGAGCATAGTAATACTGCACATTCAGCGTATTCCGTTCTGAGCTTTTTGTATAATAGTCATAATATCTGCTGTAGAAATTGATCATGAACGTAGCATCAAAACGTGCGTCATCCTTTGTGAACAAATCGAAGGTATACATCGTCGGGCACAGCGCATACGTCCTGTTGGGGTAACCCAATACTGCTCCCTGTCCGCCAAAGTAAGGACCGAAATAAGCAGACTGTGTATTGCCTCCCGAAGTTTCAGTCGGAAGTGAACCTGCTGAGAACTGAATTGAAAACAGTACTTCTGCATTAATATCCCTACCCGGATAAAACAGATCTTCGAAGCTGATTGTGAGCGCCTGACCTGCTATTGCTGCATCAGCCAAGGTTGCAGCAGTTGTGAAATCTGCTGCGTTACCGAAGGTTTCATAGCCACGGGTCAGGTGTACCTTGGCAAGCATGTGGCGTATGGCTCT
>DASYHR010000002.1:0-2212 GCA_035998385.1 Dyadobacter sp.
TGTCCGATTCTTTCAAGCACCACATCCGTTTTACCTGCCGCAGCTACCACTTCTTTAATGCCATAGTCAATCGTTTTGGTAGTCCCGACAAAGTTCTCCCAGTACCAATCCAGCTCCAGACCTGATTCCTTCTCCGCGATACGTTTCAGATCTGTAGGATTTGGGTGTTTGAATTTCCATTCATTGAAATACCTTTTCATCACCGTTTCCAGTTTGTCCTGCCCGATAATGTAACCCAGCTGATTCAGGAAAACACCTCCTTTAGAATAACTGGCTACACTGTACGCCTTGTTGGTATTGAAATGATCAGCATGGGTCGTAAGAGGTTCTTCGATACCAGACTTGGCCAATGCGATATAACTGGCTGTAGTTCCCCGCTGCGGATCTGCCTTTGAAGGGAACAATTCGGCCATTACCAGGTTTTGCGCATAGGTCGTGAAGCCTTCATCCATCCATCCGTATTTGGACTCATTGGTTCCCAGAATCATCTGGAACCAGCTATGAATCGATTCATGAACCGTTACGCTCACCAGTGATCTCAGATTCAAGCGTCCTGTAATGAGTGTCGCCATAGGATATTCCATTCCGCCGTCGCCTCCCTGTATCACCGAATACTGTTTGTATGGATACCGGCCAAACTTCTGGTTCATAATCTTGAAAGTATTCACTGCCATCGGCTCCATTTCCTTCCAGACTTTCGATAACGAGTCGCCCTGGTAGAAGAAATGTAAATCAAGCTTATCATCGACCTTCACGATGTCGTGTATATAGTCAGGATCAGCAGCCCACACAAAATCGTGTACCTCAGGAGCGATGAAATGCCAGGTAAGTTTGTCACCTGCTTTATGCTTTACTTCTTTCTTGCTATAGCCATGCCCGATCTTGTCAGGATTTTGCAGATAACCCGTAGCAGCTACCACATAGGAAGCGTCTAGAGTCAGTTTCACATCAAAATCACCCCAGATACCATAAAATTCTCTGGCGATGTAAGGGTTAGAATGCCAGCCTTCGTAGTCATACTCGCACATTTTAGGATACCACTGCGCCATCGAATAGTCGATCCCTTCAGAATTGCCTCTCCCCGTACGGCGAATCTGTAATGGAACCTGAGCCTCGAACTGCATATCGAATGTATGCTGCGTTTTAGGGAGAACCTTTTCCGCTAAAGTTACTTCCAGAATAGTACCCACCACTTTATACTGAAGCGGTTTTCCGTTCTGTTTCAGCGACAGGATTTTTTCATAACCGATTTCTGCAGGAGACAGCTTTGAAATACGGTCTTTCACGCGCGCATCAGGATCGCTGATCGTACGTGAACGAACATCCATCTGGCTTCCCGGTTGAAAAGCATTAAGATATAAATGGTAAAACACTTTGGTAAGTGTATCTGGCGAATTGTTGGTATAAACCAGTTTTTGTGTACCGTTGTATTGATGTTTTTCCACATCAAACTTGATGTCCATCTCATATTTTGCACGCTGCTGCCACCTGTCCGACTGAGCAGATAGTGGTAAACTAGCGACAGCTACAAAAAACACTGCGAGTAACTTTTTCATTATCATTTTATTGGTTCATTCTAAAATCTCTGCAAAATATGCTAAATCGGCAATGTAGCTCTCAGCTCTCCCTTTCAACCTATATATAAAATACAATCTTTAACGGCTAAATTTTGTATTAAAGTAGACGTGTGCATCATTCTCTACAAATTCAAAGGCACTTAAAGTGCGATTCCCTGCAATCAGGGAATGTTTTGCGGTTATACCCACTGGCATACAATTGGTAATAATTTTGTCATATAACATTTACAAACTTAACCTTTTGTCAATTATGCTTAGATGGACAGTAATATTTCTGGTAGTTGCCATTATTGCGGGAGTGCTTGGATTTGGCGGAATAGCTGCAGGAGCAGCCGGTATAGCTAAAATTTTATTCTTTGTATTTCTTGTACTTTTTGTACTCAGTCTGATCAGCCGAGGCGTCGGTCGGTCGTGACATAAATAAGCACAACTACATACACTGATAATAAAAGAAAGCGGACGATCGTCCGCTTTCTTTTATTATATAGCTACTAATCGACAGAATTACTATTCCCACTCGATAGTTGCCGGTGGCTTGGATGAAATATCATACACAACCCTGTTTACACCTTTCACTTTATTAATGATATCGTTAGATACTTCAGCAAGGAAATCGTACGGTAAATGTGCCCAGT
>DASYHR010000016.1:0-8335 GCA_035998385.1 Dyadobacter sp.
ACGCTTTGAACCCTTACTGGGTGTGGAGTTCAGGACCATCGGAAAGCTAACGGCAAGGATGGAATACAACCGAAGCCGAAACGTGGCCTTGAACCTGTCCAATTCACAAGTAGCTGAGTTGTTCGACCAGGACATTACGATCAATCTGGGCTTTACCAAAAACAACGTTCCGTTGCCGTTCAAAATAAATGGGGTGAAGAAAAAGTTGAAAAATGACCTGACGATGCAAATGGGTATGACTTTCCGTGATACACGCTCTATACAGCGTAAATTTGACGGAGAAATTATACCGGTGGCAGGTAATATCAATTTCCAACTAAGGCCAACGGTTAACTATATGGTTAACAATAGGTTGAGTCTGATGTTTTATTTTGATCGTACCTTTAATGACCCACTTGTTTCTAATTCATTCTATCGGGCCAGTACATCGGGTGGAATTCAGGTCAGATTCAATTTGGCAGAATAAAATTTCCATTTGGAAAATACAGTCTACATCCTGTAATTTGTGGGTATAAAGACGTTCCAAAACTTATACAAATATATTATGAATTTCCCATCAGAACTGAAATACACTGAAGATCACGAATGGATCCGCATTGAAGGTGATACTGCTTTTATCGGTATTACTGAGCACGCTCAACAGGAATTAGGTGATATCGTTTACGTTGATATCAATACTGTTGGTGATGCACTTGAAAAAGGTGAGGTTTTTGGATCAGTGGAAGCGGTTAAAACCGTATCAGATCTTTTCATTCCGATTGCAGGAACAGTATTGGAAGTGAATGATGCATTGGATGGTGAACCTGAGCTTGTGAATTCTGATCCTTATGGAAAAGGTTGGATGGTGAAAGTAAGTCTGTCAAATCCTGATGATACCGAAGGCCTCCTTTCTGCTGAGGATTACAAGCAGTTTATAGGTGCCTGATAAAAAAGCATAAAGCTCCTGAGGGAGCTTTTTTTATACATACCGATTATTGCCCTGGTGTTTAAGACAGGGTTTTGAAAAACATTTATGAAAGTACTAATTCGCTCCGTCCGGATCATTGATAAAGGTGCCGCGCTCAACGGCCAGACTACAGATATTCTGATTGAAGACGGAATCATTACACAAATCGGCAACGACGTCGAGGCGTCTGAAGCCAGGGTGGTAAATGGCGAAGGTCTCAGCGTTTCTGCCGGCTGGGTGGATATGCGTGTTGCTTCCCGTGATCCGGGATTCGAGCACAAGGAAGACCTAACATCGGTGAGAGTGGCAGCGGCACGTGGCGGGTTTACAGAGATTGTTCTCATGCCTAATTCAGAGCCGGTGGTGCATAGTAAAGATACCCTCAATTATATCCGGAATTCGGGTTTGGGCGGGCTTGTAACACTGCACCCGGCTGCTTCGGTAACGAGGAAAGCGCAAGGTGTGGACTTTACAGAAATGATTGACCTGCATACAGCAGGGGCAGTTGCTTTCACGGATGGAGAACATCCTGTGCAAAATGCGGACTTGTTGCTGAAAACAATCCAATACCTGCGCCCGCTGGATGCGTTGCTTATGAACCGTCCGGAAGACAGGCAACTTACACTTTACGGACAAATGCATGAAGGTGTTACGAGCACTTTGATTGGTATGAAGGGGATGCCTGCCCTGGCTGAAGAGATGATGCTGCACCGGGATCTGAAATTGCTTGAATATGCGCTTGAAAAAAGTGAACATACCTCGGGAAATCCTGCTTTGCATATTTCTCTGGTTTCGACACGGCGTGCAGTTGAACTGATCAGAGAAGCAAAAATAAAAGGGCTTCCTGTATCTTGCGATATTGCAGCTCATCAGCTGGCATTCTCAGACGAGGATCTGATTGGTTTTGATACAAATCTGAAAGTGAATCCTCCCTTCCGTCCTGCAGATGATTCTGCTGCAATCCGTGAGGGGCTTGCAGACGGTACCATTGATGGCATCGTTTCTGACCATTGTCCGCATGATGAGGAAAGCAAAAATCTCGAGTTCGATCATGCTGACTTCGGGATCACTGGTTTGGAAACTGCTTTTTCACTGGCTGTAATGCACAGTGGCTTGTCGATAGAAGATGTGATCGATAAATTGACTACACAACCAAGAAGGATATTGAGACTTCCATCAGCAGGAATAGCTGAGGGTAATGCGGCAAATCTTACCTTTTTTGAAACTGAGAAAGAATGGAATTTCGACAGAAGTTATTCGAAATCAAAAAATACACCTTTCCTGGGTAACACACTGCGCGGGAAGGTGCGTGGTGTAGCCAACAATGGTAAATTTGAATGGTTTGAATAGTACCATGTACGGGACTATTCGCAATGTTTATAATACATAATGATGCAATCAATAATTAATTACTTTAATAAACCGATTTTAAAACTTCCGCTCTTGTTCGGTCTTGCTACCGGAGTGCTTGCTTTTTTATTCTTTTTGGGATTATACGCTCTTGACATTATGCCTTTGGGTAAAATACTGGATTTCGGTATTTACCTGATCATGATTGCCGGAGCGTGCTGGTATTACAGAAAAACTGTTGGCAAAGGAATGCTTCATTTGTGGGAGGCATTGACGATCGGATATGTAGTCAATTGCGTAGCTGCGCTGGTGAATGGTTGGTTGATTTACGCATTTATCACTTTTGTTGATCCTGAGCTATTCACAAAATATACCTCAGAAATGCTTCATTTACTCGATCAGGGAAAAGTGGAGTTGATCAAAAATATCAAAGAACCTGAGTTTATAAAGATGTACAAAGAAATTCAGGCGATGGAACCATCCGTTGTAATCAAAGACGAGATCAGTAAAAAGATGGTGATGGGAATTATTCCTATCCTGATTATCTCGCTCATTCTCCGAAAACAGAATTACGGGATTTACCACAATAAATCATAAATTTACAACCTTCACAAGATCTGAATTAACGCGAAATTCTAACAAATATAATATGGAAGAAAAAGTGTCTACTGCCAGAGTTGCTCTTAAATATGGAGCCTTAGTATCGGTTGTCATTATGGTTTACACAACAATCATCAATGTTGCCGGTCTATCTCAGAACAAAGTCCTTTCTTCTCTTCAATTTATATTTATGATCGTGGCATTGGTGGTTGCCATGAAAGAGTTCAGAGAAAAAAATAATGGTTTCATGTCTTACGGCGAAGGGCTGGGTCTGGGCACACTGCTTTCGGCTGTCATGGGCTTTTTGGTTTCGATGTTTAATACGTTCTACAACAAATTTATCGACAGCACCATTATGACTCAGGCTCTCGACAAGGTGAGAATGGACATGGAGCAACGCGGTATGGACGATGCGCAGATCGATCAGAGTCTTGAATACGCTCAGAAATTTATGTCTCCGGGTATATTATTCATTACGGGTGTATTGATGTCAATTCTTACAGGTTTCATTGTTTCACTGGTAGTAGCAGCAGTAATCCGTCGCGATAAGCCGGTATTTGAATAGGTCTGTTGCGAACAGTTACGTTTTAAACTCAATTTATAGTGTTAGCAATTTTTCAAAAGGAAATTGGTAGTTTCTTCAATTCACTGATCGCCTATATCGTCATGGCTGTTTTCCTGACGGCTATCGGGTTGATCGTGTGGGTATTTCCGGATTCCAATATTCTTGACTACGGATTTGCTGATATGCAGTCTTTTTTTAATCTGACGCCTTACGTTCTTATCTTTCTGATTCCAGCTGTTACCATGCGTTCGCTGGCGGAAGAAAGTAAAAATGGCACATTGGAATTGCTGCTTACTAAGCCGATCCGTAACCGGGATTTGATTTTAGGTAAGTTTTTGGCGAACTGGGTTTTGGTCATCATTACCATCTTACCAACACTTCTGTATTATTTTAGTATATACAAGTTAGGGAATCCTGAAGGGAACATCGATTCAGCGGCGGTATTCGGCTCTTACATGGGGCTCGTATTGTTTTGTGGTGTTCTTGTCTCTATGGGTTTGTGGTGCTCCTCCCTGAACGACAACCAGATTGTCGCCTTTGTTCTGGCTGTATTCCTGGGTTTTTTCTCGTACATGGGATTTAGCTCGCTTTCTCAACTTTTGGGAAGTGGAATATTTGCTGACCTTCTTTCATGGATATCTTTGGATACCCAATACAGTGCATTAGGAAAAGGCCTCATTGATTCACGCAATGTTGTCTTTATGCTGAGCCTCCTCTCATTCTTCCTCTATCTGATTTACTGGCGTGTCGAAACGCTGCGAAAATAATATTCAGATAACTTCTTTATGTACGATTTTACGTTTACTCTTAAAGGCTATAAATTTACTTCATAGCAAAAAATCTATTTGTGTGTTATCGTCGTATATCATACTAAACGCACTGAAATGAAAGAGTCTGCGAGAGGAGTGGGGTTGAAATTTTAGTTACGTATTGGGAATCTGGTAGCAGCGGGATATTATTTTGTAATTCTGATCAGATGGTCTTGCAAAATTTCGTTAGCTTGCCAATACGAAGTTTTCATTTAAACGTTAAGCATCTCTTGGCGACCGGTAAGTTAAAATATTCGGAGGAGGAATTGGTAGCTGCGCTTCAAAAAAACGAGCGTGTTGCCTTTGAGTTTCTCTATGACCATTATTCAAGTGCCCTGTACAATATTATTCTGAAAACGCTCAGAGAGGAGGAGCGTGCGGCAGATGTATTACAAGAGACATTTCTGAAGATATGGAAAAATATTGCCTCCTACAATCCTGAAAAGGGCAGGCTTTTCACATGGATTCTCAACATCGCCAGAAATGGTGCTATTGATGCAGCCCGTGTAGAAGGCAGAAAGCCTGTGATGGATGAAATCGATGACAGACTTGCTAAAAGCGAGCCTGATGCTTCAGAAGGAGAGCAACAAACGAGTTCTGAAATGAAAGCAATTGTAAACATGCTGAGACCAGAACGTAAGATACTGATTGATATGGCCTATTTTCAAGGTTACACACACGAGGAAATTGCGAAGGAGTTAGGGATTCCGTTAGGAACAGTAAAATCCAGAATGCGAACTGCATTACAAGAGTTAAAACAATACTTTACAGTATGAATATCCAAGCCTATATAGAGTCCGGTATATTAGAGGAATATGTATTGGGCACTGTTTCACCTCAGGAGAAGCAGGAAGTGGAATGTATGTCTCATATTTATCCGGAAATAAAAGAGGAGCTACTGAGGACTGAGAGTGCATTGGAAGAGTATGCGTTGAAGCATCAGACTGTTCCGCCGTTGTCACTAAAAGAGTCGATCTTTGCACAGATGGATTTTGACGCTGCTCCTAGCGAGGCTGAATCTGACCCGGAAGTTGCAAAAAGCACAATCAGTGAAGATGTAAGAAATGGCGAATTTGTTGAGCTACTACCGGTTGAAGCGGCGAAGCCAACGGAGAGACAAGTTATTTCAGATGCATTTACGGAAACTGAGACGATACAGGTGGTGCCTTTTTGGGCTAAACTTGCTGCAGCTGCATCGGTTTTGCTGGTATTATTCGCTGGTTGGTCAGTTTCTCAAACATCGTCTCTGAAAAAATCAAATGAAGAATTAGCAGCTCAGATTCAGCTTATCAAAGAAAGCGCAGACCGAAATCAGCAACTGGCAGGAATGTATAGAGATAGCCGGTACACGGTAGTGCGCCTGGCCGGGTTGGATAAATCCCCTCAAAGCGCAGTGGCGGCGTTCTGGGATAAAAAGACAAATGAAGTGATGCTGGATGTTCAAAATCTTCCGGCAGCACCTGAAGGGAAACAATACCAGCTATGGAGTATCGTGGATGGTTTGGCAGCACCATTTGACATGGGAATGCTGGATGACAATTTCGACGGTAAAGTTCTGAAAATGAAAAATACCAAAGATAAGTCTGTTGCTTTTGCCATTACGCTTGAGAAGAAAGGTGGGAATCCAACGCCTACCATGGAGGAAATGTATGTGATGGGTAAAGTTTGATACGTAAGAAGAGAACAGAATACGAGGCCGGAATCATATCATTCCGGCTTTTTTTTATAGCAGAGTGTCTGAAGATTGAAAAACAAATGACAGTTATCTGAGTAAGCGCTTAGGTATATTTGTTCCTGTTTACACAAAGCTAAATGCCTCTTCAATGAAATTACTACAAATTACCAAGATACTCGACCCGTTGGGTCGGAAGGCAGAGAAGTGGATAGAGTCCGGAATCGACTTCATTCCTGATGTCATCATCGCGATTCTGGTTCTGGTTTTCTTCAGATATCTCGCTTCCTATACTGGTTCGTTAGTTTCGAAATTGCTTGCAAAAGCGTCACATAACGTGGCGTTGGTAAGTCTTATTTCCGGATTGACCAGAATAGCGGTCATCTCAGCAGGTCTGTTTTTCGCACTTGGAATCCTGGGACTGGATAAAACGGTGACTTCGCTTCTGGCAGGAGCCGGTGTGTTGGCACTTGCGGTCGGTTTTGCTTTTCAGGATCTTACAGCGAATTTCATTTCAGGAGCGTTTATTGCTATTCAAAAACCGATAGCGGTAGGTGACGTGATTGAAACAAACGGATTCACAGGGCGTGTGAAGTCTATTGGTTTGAGATCCGTGCAACTGGATAATTTTGCAGGGCAGGTGGTTGAACTACCGAGTAAAGATATATTTCAGAAGCCTATTACAAACTTTACGCATTCCGGAGAACGGCGTGTTTCCATTGAGTGCGGTGTATCTTACCAGGAAGATCTGAAAAAGGTGGAGAGTCTGACACTTGCTACTGTGCAAGGGCTGGATTTTCTGAGCAAGATTCGTCCTGTAGAATTTAACTTCACGCGATTCGGTGAGAACAGCGTTGAGTTTCAGATTTTATTCTGGATTGACCAGGTGAAGATAGGACCAGGGCCGGCAAAGAGTGTAGCCATGATGGCTATCAAACAGGCTTTTGACGATAGTGCAATTACAATTCCGTTTCCTGTCAGGAATCAGGAGTTGACCGTGCAGATCGCGAAACCTGAAAAAGAATAAGGAAATCAGTCAAATACCAACAGAGCGGCTTCCATTCGAAAGCCGCTCTGTTGGTATGCTTGTATTTCTGAGCAGATTAATATCTGTAAGTTTCAGCTTTGAATGGTCCTTGTGGAGTAACACCAATGTAAGCAGCCTGCTCATCTGAAAGAATATCCAATTGTGCACCTACGTGCGCCAGGTGGAAAGCAGCAACTTTCTCATCCAATGCCTTTGGAAGAACGTAAACTTTCTTCTCGTAAGCAGCTGTATTAGTCCAAAGTTCGATCTGAGCCAAAGTCTGGTTCGAGAACGAGCATGACATTACAAAAGATGGGTGACCCATTGCACAGCCAAGGTTTACAAGACGCCCTTCTGCAAGAACGATGATGTCTTTACCTTCAACTGAGTAAATATCAACCTGTGGTTTAATTTGAGATTTCGAAGCACCATAAGTACCGTTCAACCATGCCATATCGATTTCGTTATCGAAGTGACCGATGTTACAAACTACAGCTTTGTCACGCATCGCAAGGAAGTGACGATCAGTGATGATCTTATAGTTTCCTGTCGCAGTAACAAAGATGTTCGCACGTGAAGCAGCATCGTCCATTGTCACTACTTCGAATCCGTCCATAGCAGCCTGAAGCGCACAGATTGGATCGATTTCAGTCACCAATACACGGCAACCTGCGCCACGAAGTGATTCAGCAGAACCTTTACCTACGTCACCGTAACCAGCCACTACAGCTACTTTACCGGCAAGCATCAGGTCAGTTGCACGACGTATTGAATCTACAAGAGATTCGCGGCAACCGTATTTGTTATCAAATTTAGATTTTGTAACAGAGTCATTTACATTGATAGCCGGCAAGTGAAGCGTGCCGTTTTTGAAACGCTCGTACAAACGATGCACACCAGTAGTCGTTTCTTCCGACAACCCCTTGATACCTTCGATCAATTCAGGATATTCATCGAAAACCATATTGGTAAGGTCACCACCGTCATCAAGGATCATGTTCAACGGCTTACGATCTTCTCCGAAGAAAAGAGTTTGCTCGATACACCAGTTGAATTCTTCCTCGTTCATACCTTTCCAGGCATATACTGGAATGCCTGCTGCTGCAATAGCGGCTGCAGCGTGATCCTGAGTTGAGAATATGTTACATGACGACCAGGTAACTTCTGCACCAAGCGCAGTAAGTGTTTCAATCAAAACAGCAGTTTGGATCGTCATGTGAAGGCAACCCGCAACGCGTGCACCTGCAAGTGGCTGAGACGGTCCGTATTCAGCGCGGATAGCCATCAAACCTGGCATTTCAGCTTCTGCTAATGTAATTTCCTTACGACCCCACTCGGCCAGAGAAATGTCTTTTACCTTGTATGG
>DASYHR010000018.1:0-2332 GCA_035998385.1 Dyadobacter sp.
TTTGGGTAAAAGTCACGATCAATTTGAGCAACGAGTTCGATTTATTCTCAAAAGGAGTACTCCAATAATCTATATACGACCGAGCTCCTTTTTTAGATCGTCCTATTATAAGAAAACATTTTACGTCAATTTCTACTTAAAATGATCCTTATTTTTGCTTCGATTTGTAAGTCATGATTTAATTCAAATCCTTACCATCTAAAAGGTGATACAAATATCAATATAAATTTTATAATTACAAATGCGTCCAATTTGAACAAACAGAACAAAATTTGGAACATTATAGTTAAATCGCATGTTTTTTGCTAATTAAATAAAGTTAAAATATAATTTGTGAAAATATAATTTGCAACAAATCTGATTTCTCAAAATTTATTAAAATCTTGAAATAATTATAAATTCATCAAATAATACAATCATTGATTATAATTATTCATTGTCGCCTGTACCCCCAAAGTGCAATAGGAAATAACCATTTCACCAGCCCTATCTAAAATTAAGGGTAAATCTGACATTTCTTCATTTGAAAACGGCTTTAAGACATAATCGACCTGCCGTCCGCGAGGAAAATTATTCCCTATTCCGAACCTTAGTCTGGCGTAATTTGAATTACCAAGTACCTCTTCAATATTGCGCAAGCCGTTCTGTCCTCCGTGACTCCCTTTAGGCTTCAGTCTGAGTGTTCCGAAGTCAAGCTGAAGCTCATCTACAACAACCAAAAGGTTTTCCGGAGCTATCTTATAATAATCCATATAATAGCGGACAGCCTTTCCGCTGAGATTCATGAATGTGGTAGGCTTGATAAAGTAAAACTGCCGCCCCTTATGTTTCCATTCAGCTACGAATGCAAGTTTTTCAAAAGAGAAAGTAAACCCGTGCTGAGCAGCAAGCCTGTCGAGCACCATAAAACCTGCATTGTGGCGTGTAAGTGCGTATTCAGGGCCAATATTTCCAAGACCTGCAATAAGATATTTCATATATTGTAAGCGATTTCGTCGTGTATCAGGGTACAAAATAAGCCAATTGTGGAAGTCATTCCGAAATAAATTAACAAATCTAATGCGCTGAAAAGTTTTAGGTTTGATAAATGTGACGTTAATTAGAGCTCAAATTCAGGCAAATTGGACGATGGCCCATAAAAGATTAATACTTAGCAGCCCTCTGCTCGAAATCATGACAAGCCGGCTGTGTCAGCAACTTATTGAAAACCATCAGGATTTCTCAAACACGGTGGTGATGGGATTACAGCCACGCGGCATACACTTCGCGGAACGTGTAATAGCCGAACTGCGCAAAATCACCGGAAGCAATATACCCCTTGGTCATTTGGACGCCACATTTTACCGTGACGATTTCCGTCGCCGGGACACACCTCTTTTACCCAATAAAACCAACGTTCCGTTTATCATTGAAGGCAAGCGGGTAATTTTGATTGATGACGTACTCGCAAGTGGTAGAATGGTACGCGCTGCGCTGGACGCCATGACTGCATTCGGACGCCCAAAAACGGTGGAACTTCTTGTATTGATTGACCGTGGCTACAACCGTGAATTACCTATTGAACCCGACTATGTAGGCATGAAAGTAAGCACACTTGAAAGCCAGCGTGTGCTTGTAGAATGGAAAGAACAAGGATTTACAGCAGATCATATCTGGATGGTGGACTAGCCTCCCCCATCCTGACAAACATGTCAAAAATTAAACTCATTTAGGGCGTTCATCTTCTCCCGGATTCATATCCTTGCCAATATCATCAGTTTTGTAGTTGAGTTTATTGACATAAAATACTTCCTTTCCAAGCGCTGCTGAAGATGCACCAAGCCGCTGCATACCATAGGCTATAAAATACTGACCATACCAGGGAAGCAGGTAGCTATCATCATCATTCAAAATCTTCACTCCCTCTTTTTTTGTGTCAATTTTGAATTTTTCACTTTCTACAACCACCTTGTTTCTGCTGATCACTTCGGTATGCACTTCGCCCTCCTGAGGGTAAGCCAGCACGAAATAATCATTCACTTTCGTTACCTGCACCATTTCCTGCAGATCAAAACTTGTAAGATCTTTGATAGGTATACAGTTATCCCATTTAAACTTTCCATTTTTGTCAAATGCACAAACAATTGCATGCGTGTATCGATAGCCCTCAATCGATCGTGCTGCATAAGGTCTACTCAATCCACTCGACACGATCGGACTATACGTTGACTTTTGATTGGGATAATATACTTCGGCTACCAGCACGATTTCATCTTCACTTTGAATTAACTCATGAACGAGCAATCGGTATCTGAATCGGTTTTCCTTCCCTAAACTTTTACGTTTCCCAATC
>DASYHR010000026.1:0-2337 GCA_035998385.1 Dyadobacter sp.
TGTTTGTAGAGTTCCAAAGCTTCTGCGGGTTTATCAGTCTTTTCATAGGTGAAGGCAACCTTATTCAGCAATTCCGCGTAGTCCGGATGCTGAGTGCCCAGTGCTTTTTTAAGGATTTCACCTGCCTGCAGCAGCAATGTCAACGCTTGCCGATATTCTTTTTTTGCCATGTAATATCCGGATAAGTTGGACAAGGCAAGGGCATAGCTCGGATGATTTTCACCCACCGCCTCCTTTTTGATCGCTACATTTTTCTCAAACAAAACCCTTGCGTTTTCATACAATGCCTGCGTAAGGTATATCTGGGCAAGGTTATTGAGGGTCATTCCATAGTCAGGATGCTTTGACAGCTTTTTTTCTTCCAGAATACCTAGCGCTTGCTCATATTTTTCACGGGCCTGTTTATACTGGCCTATACGCTGATACAAATTGCCAAGATTGTTAAGCAGCCTGATATATTCTATGGGCAGTTGTCCTTCGATCTCCATGCATTGCGTGAATAAGGGCAGAGCCCTTGCATATTGCCCGGTTACATAGTAAATCATCGCAATATTATTCAGCGATTCCGCATATTTCGGCGTTTTTTTATTAGAAATCAGCTCTCTGATCTTTAGACCTTCTTCAAAAGCAAGCAGGGCCAGATCGTATTGCGCCATGCGGAAATAGAATGAACCGAGGTTATTGAGAGAAATGGCATACGAATTGTTTTGCTTCCCAATGGCAACTTCTTTGATTGCCAAGCTTTCCTTGATGAGGGTCAGTGCTTTGGTGAACTCACCCAGATGCTCATAGTTGGCAGCCAGGTTGTTGAGCGATTGAGCATACTCCTCCGTCTTCTTTCCGAATAGTTGCTCTTCGATCTTCAAGCACTCCAGAAAAAGTGGTAACGATCGTTTAAAGTTACCCAGACGCATGTGTATGGTTCCGAGATTATAAAGTGACGCGGCATAATCGGCATGTTCCTTGTCAAATTCCTTTTCTGCCTGGATGATGGCTTTTTCTGCTATAGGAAGGGCCTCATGGTAATTCCCTTTTGATACCAATATTGAAATTTGTTCATTCAATACTGCCCATGACTGGGTTGAATCAATCTGCGAAAATGCCTCAATGGGTAAGGAAAGGACACAAAGAAGCAGAAGGAAATTTTTCATCGAAGGTGGAAGGGATAAACACTTATTTACTCACTCAGTGAATTTGAGAGATAATAACTTTTAAACGTAAGTTATTTTTCTTGAAATTCCAGAAGAGAGCTAAAAGATTTTTCGTCATCAATGACTATGCAACAATTCAATTGGCTTATTATTTTGAAAGATCATCGAACAATTCATTATCTTCCATAATCATCTAGTAGTTTAGTTAAGGATCCACCTTCCCTAAGAGCGTGTTTCTATGTTAAAATGCAAGCGAAAAGGTATATTTTATTGTAACTTGTCTATTGTCAGGCAAAACGGAACCGTGCTCTGCTGGAGAGCAACACGTCAGGGATAGCCTGATCGACGGAAATAAATATTTGGGCTGGAAATCGTCAGCCTTTTTACTTCTCCTTAGTTGATTTATTTCAAGAGTAAATCCTAACAAAACTCACTTTTCGTTAACCTTTATAACCATGCTTCTATAAGCAGTCCGAATAGCTGCAAGTCTGTTTCATATTAAAAGGAAAGGAGGCGTAGGCTTGGGAAAGCAGCATATCTGCAACACGCTTGATTCGGTCCATCCTATCAAGGGGTTATAGTGGATTTTGTAGCCTGTTAACTGTTCGATTTGTTCATAAGTGCAGATTTACTTTTTACGGAATACCACACTTATGTTCTTGATTTTCAATCATTACATATCGTATCCTAATCGATAGCTTCCTGCACACACGTATGATAGCTTGACTTGCTCTCATGGTTTTGCACCAGTCCTGATAAATTTTCATTAAAGCAGGATTTTTACTGACAGGCTTCCATGCGCATTGTAATAAGATTGGCAGGATGTACTGATTTTTACGGTTTGTTAAGATGACTAACATGCTCTGTTTGTCCACTACTGTACACATTAGGAATCAATCCTACGTAGCTGCACAACTGATCGAATTGTTTAAAGCGTCGACAGTCACCAAGTTCTGTAATCAAAGTCAAGGCTCCAATCATACCTATACCTGGTACGCTTCTGAGCAACTTTACTTGAACCGGATATTTTTCCTTCCCCAACCTTATCAACTGACGATCCAACTCGCGCTTTAACTGTAAGCAGTCGGCCATCCCCCTATTTTTCCCAAGGGGTGTAGTACAGAGATTATTGATTCAGTTTCCAGCGGTTTGGAAGAAGGTCTGAGAATCTACCATCGTAGCTAGG
>DASYHR010000462.1:0-9266 GCA_035998385.1 Dyadobacter sp.
CTGGCGACTGTAAATCAGGCCTTAAAGCAATAGAGAACCCTATGATTGATGCTGTTCTGTGCGACGTGCGTCTGCCGGATGGGAATGGAGTTGAGCTGGTTTCGCTTTTGAAATCCCGTAATCCGCAGCCAGAAATTATCATGCTCACGGCAAACGGCAATATTGCGGATGGGGTTCAGGCGATGAAAAACGGAGCGATGGATTACATCGTTAAAGGCGACGACAACGACAAAATATTACCTCTGCTGGATAAAGCAGTTGAAAAGTCCCGACTCCACAGGAAAGTCAAAAAGCTTGAAGCGATCGTATCCAGTAAATTTTCATTTGATGCCGTGATCGGAAATTCGCAGGCTATTCAGGAAGCGATTAATCTGGCTAAAAAGGTGGCCCCAACTGAAGCGGCGGTGCTTTTAACGGGAGAGACCGGCACGGGCAAGGAGGTCTTTGCCCAGGCTATCCACTACAGCAGCCAGCGTTCAGATAAAAATTTCGTTGCGCTGAATTGTAGTGCTTTCGGCCGGGAAATGATGGAAAGTGAGCTGTTTGGCTATAAGCAAGGTGCATTCACAGGTGCTTTGAAAGACAAACGTGGGCTTCTGGAAGAGGCGAATAACGGAACCTTATTTCTGGATGAGATTGGTGAATTACCACTTGAACTACAGGCCAAACTCCTCAGAGTCCTCGAAACGCATGAGTTCATCAAATTGGGTGATACTAAACCTGTCAAATCCAACTTCCGGCTGATAGCGGCAACCAACAGAGATTTGAAAGCCGAGTCAGAGCAGCAAAGATTCAGAGCTGATCTTTACTTCCGGCTTAACGTATTTCAGATTACGTTGCCACCTCTTCGCCAAAGAGTAAAGGACATCCCGATGCTGCTGGATTTCTTTATGGACTACTACACAAAACAAACCAACAAGCCAAATCCTGGTTATACAGCCGATTTTTTAAAGGCACTTGAAGGCTACAGCTGGAACGGCAACATCCGTGAGTTACGAAATGTGATTGAGAGAGCTGTGATCATCAGTGACGGCAGACTGGATGTACCCTGCCTGCCATCGGATTTTAAAGATGCTACCCCTTCAATCCAACAAAACCTGAGTTCTTTTTCAATGGAAAGTGTCGAAAAACAACATATTCAAAACGTACTGAACCATAGTCACGGAAACAAGGCTGAAGCCGCTCGTTTGCTCGAAATTGGAATTGCCACCTTGTATAGGAAAATAGAAGAGTTTGGTTTGGGTAAATCAGGCAGGCAGTAGTTCATTCCCACATGCCAGACTTCCGTTTTGATAATTTTTTTATCAAAATGATAGGTTTTCGGAATTTCGCAAATAGCAGCTATTGATGTATCGTGCTGTTATTCAATTAGTTTTAGGTAGGTTGGTTTTTCTGGTACAGACTTGGTAAATGACTACTTCAAAAAGTAGAAAATGAAAACGACCAAATCTTATTTACCGGACATTCTAACCAACATTCACGATGTTAACGATTCTTCTTCTCGGCGCAGGCTGTCTGTGCTTTGCCATCCTGTATCAATCTGTATCATTCTTCGAAAAGATCTGAAAACATGGGCGCTCTGCTAATCATCTCCATTGCTGTGTTTGGCTACATGTGTTATGTATTGATCAAACCCGAAAAGTTCTAATTCACCCTTCATGGTAAGGATGGCTTCAAGACAATGAGCCATTTCAGAACCAAAATACAGTTTAAAATGAACACAGAAATTTTTGGCACCATTGCCACCTACATCGTTACGATCCTTTTGGCAATTCCACTCGGCAAGTACATTGCAAAAATTTACGGAGGTGAAAAAACGCTCCTGGATCCTGTTCTCAACCCGGTTGAAAATCTGATTTTCCGTTTCGTCGGTATTGACAGAAAAACGCAGATGAACTGGAAACAGCATATGATCAGTATGCTCACAATTAATTTTGTATGGTTCGTCCTTTGCATATTCATGCTGATGAATCAGGGATGGTTACCGCTGAATCCTGACGGCAATCCCGGACAATCCGCAGACCTGGCATTTAATACGAGCATCTCGTTTATGGTCAATTGTAATCTTCAGCATTATTCGGCAGAAACCGGAGTAAGTTACCTCTCACAGCTAATTTTAATGTTTTTACAATTTGTGAGTGCGGGAACGGGCATGGCAGCAGCGGTAGTGCTTTTTAAAGCATTAAAAGAAAAAGCATCAGATCAACTCGGGAATTTTTACAATCTCCTGCTTATCTCATCTACCCGCATCTTGCTGCCGCTCTGCATTCTGGTATCTACTCTGCTCTCCTATAACGGAACGCCTATGACTTTCGAGGGTAAAGATCATATCGTGACCATGCAAGGCGACACAGTCGGGGTCTCGACCGGCCCGGTTGCAGCTTTTGTTGCTATCAAACATCTGGGTACAAATGGGGGAGGTTACTACGGTACCAATTCGGCACATCCGCTTGAAAATCCCAATTATATAACCAATATGATTGAAATGTCTGCCCAAATGATTATTCCGTTTGCGATGATTTTCGCTCTCGGTTTCTTTCTAAAAAGAAGAAAAATGGCGGGAATGATCTTCGGGGTGATGACGGTTGGTTTTCTGATGCTCTGTATTCCAACCATCATTTGGGAAACTCAGGGCAATCCGGCTATTGCAAGACTGGGTATTGATTTGAGTTCAGGTGCCATGGAGGGAAAAGAGGTCCGGTTCGGAAGTGTTGCATCTGGTTTTTGGAGTATAGCCACCACCGTTATATCTACAGGCTCGGTAAATTCCATGCACGACAGCGCAATGCCGTTGTCTGGTATGACGCAGCTACTGGCCATGATGACCAATGCATTTTATGGCGGTTGTGGAGTAGGGATTTTAAATTTCTTCATATACATCATTCTGGCCGTGTTTATCAGCGGACTGATGGTGGGACGTACCCCGGAATTTCTCGGTAAGAAAATTGAAGCACGGGAAATGAAAATAGCGATGATTGTAGCCTTGTTGCACCCGCTTCTGATTTTGGCTGGAACCGCCCTGACGGCATCCTTTCCCGGCATTACTTCCGCCACTGTATCCAACCCTGGTTTTCACGGATTTAGCCAGATGCTGTACGAATTTACTTCTTCAGCGGCGAATAATGGAAGCGGGTTTGAAGGACTGGGTGACAATACGGCGTGGTGGAATATCACTACCGGAATTGTGCTGCTTCTCTCCCGGTTTCTGCCCATTATAGGCCCTGTGGCCATTGCAGGGCTGCTTGCGGATAAAAAATACATCCCGCAAAGTGCTGGCACATTACCTACCGACTCTGCGACATTTGGAATGATGATTTTTGCAGTAATTGTTATCATTACAGCACTCTCATTTTTTCCCGCGCTGACGCTCGGGCCAATCGCTGACTACTTCAGTCTTTAAGATATAAACACTCAAATTTCAAACTTAAATGGATTGCTCCCGGCTGATGCCGGAAGGAACCCTGTACACAATGAAAAATCAAAATACATCCCTGTTTCAAAAGGATCTGGTCAGCGAAGCATTCAAACAGTCGCTTGTCAAGCTGAACCCAAAAATCATGTTCCGTAATCCTGTGATGTTTACCGTTCAGATAGGGACGTTCGTCATGCTGGTGGTTTGTTTGTGGATTCTGTCAGGCCACGAGTCGCAAGGTAGTTTTGCCTATAATTTTACGATTTTTCTGATCCTTCTTCTCACCTTAATTTTTGCCAATTTCGCTGAAGCTATTGCAGAAGCCAGGGGCAAGGCGCAGGCTGAAAGTTTAAGGAAAACCCGCCAGCTGACTCCTGCGAAACTGGTGGTTGAAAACAAAAAAGGCTTTTCTGTGACAACACGGGATGTGATGTCCGCTGAAATGAAAAAGGGAGATATTTTCATCTGCGAAGCAGGAGATCATATTGCCACAGATGGAGAGATCATCGAAGGCATGGCCAGTATTGACGAAAGCGCAATCACAGGGGAATCCGCGCCGGTTATCCGTGAAGCCGGCGGGGATAAAACCAGTGTGACGGGTGGAACAAAAGTACTCTCAGACAGAATCAAGGTTGTCGTAACGGCTGCTCCCGGGGAGAGTTTTTTGGATAAAATGATTGCCCTGGTGGAAGGAGCCAGCAGAAAGAAAACTCCCAATGAGATCGCGCTGACGATTCTTTTAGCAGGATTTACACTCGTATTCATCATTGTATGTGTTACGCTGAAACCCTTCGCTGATTACGCAAATACACCCATCACGATCGCAGCCTTCATTTCCCTTTTTGTTTGCCTGATCCCGACTACAATCGGAGGGCTTCTTTCAGCAATTGGTATTGCCGGCATGGACCGGGCGCTAAGAGCCAATGTGATTACCAAATCGGGAAAGGCAGTGGAAACGGCTGGAGACATTGATGTACTGCTGTTAGATAAAACCGGAACGATCACAATCGGAAATAGAAAAGCGACGCAATTTCATGCAGCGGAAGGGGTAAATCAAGACCAGTTCATCAAAGCAGCCGTGCTGAGCTCGATTGCCGACCAGACGCCAGAGGGAAAATCAATACTTGAACTGGCAGGAGCAACCGAAGATACCTATAAGTTAGCTGGTCCCACCTTTATCAACTTTACCGCCGAGACACGCAGTTCAGGTGTGGATTTTGAAGACAAACGTATACGCAAGGGTGCTTTTGACGCGATCAGAAATAAGGTGATTCAGGCCGGTAATATTTTCCCAAAACAAGTTGAAGAAACAGTAAAGGCGATCTCCGGCAATGGGGGGACTCCACTCGTGGTAACAGAAAATGAACAGGTTCTGGGTGTAGTTGAGCTCCAGGACATTATAAAACCTGGTATCACAGAGCGCTTTGAGCGCCTGCGTAAAATGGGTGTGAAAACCGTGATGGTAACCGGCGATAATCCGCTAACTGCTCAGTTTATAGCCCAAAAGGCAGGTGTCGACGATTTTATCGCGGAAGCAAAACCGGAGGATAAAATGAACTATATCAAAAACGAGCAGCAAAGCGGAAAACTTGTGGCCATGATGGGCGATGGTACCAACGATGCGCCCGCACTTGCCCAGGCAGACGTTGGCGTGGCGATGAATAGTGGTACGCAGGCCGCTAAGGAGGCAGGTAATATGGTAGATCTGGATAATGATCCGACCAAACTTATCGAAATCGTCGAGATCGGAAAACAGCTTTTGATGACCCGTGGTACGCTTACGACCTTCTCCATTGCCAATGACGTTGCCAAATATTTTGCGATCATTCCCGCCCTGTTTATCACCAGTATTCCAGCCTTGCAGGGTTTGAACATTATGCAGCTCAGCAGTCCTGAAAGTGCGATATTATCAGCAGTCATTTTTAACGCAATCATTATCCCGTTTCTGATTCCGCTAGCGCTCAAAGGAGTAACCTACAAGCCGATCGGAGCGAGTGCTCTTTTGAGACGAAACCTGCTCATCTACGGTCTGGGAGGTATTCTGATTCCTTTTGCAGGTATCAAAGTCATAGATCTGATCGTCAGTATCTGGGTATAGTCAACATCAACTTAAAATATTAAAATCATGAAATCGAATATTTTTCCGGCCATCAAATTCACGCTCGCAACCCTTGTATTGTTTTGCGGTGTTTATCCGGCCATTGTCTGGGCGCTTGCCCGTCTTACACCTGATAGCGGTAAAGGGGAAATCATAGAAGCTGCCGGCAAAAGGTACTACGCCAACGTCGGTCAGCAGTTTACCAGTGATAAGTATTTCAATGGCCGCCCTTCCGCTGTAGATTACAATTCGGCATCCAGTGCAGGCAGTAACAAAGCCATGTCAAACCCGGAATATCTGGCTATGGTTCAGACAAGGGTTGACTCGTTTCTGGTTCACAATCCTGCTGTGAATAAAACCGAAATTCCTGTTGAATTGGTAACAGCAAGCGGGAGTGGACTAGATCCTGACCTTTCCGTTAAGGCTGCTTTGGTACAGGTTAAAAGGGTTGCCAAAGTGAGAGGGTTGACTGAAAAACAACTTCGGGAACTCGTCGCTACCCATACGCAAAAGCCGGTTCTGGGTTTCTTTGGGCCGGAAAAGGTAAACGTACTCAGTCTGAACCTGGCTTTGGACAAATTATAAGACATATACAGCATTCAAATGCTGGCTCCATCACGCAATTGTTTCCAAATGAAAAATTTACTTTTTACAGTAGCGGCATCAATCAGTTTTGGTGTTGTAACCGCTCAAGAAGACTTGCAGACGAAAAACCCGCTGACAGTCAGCGGTTATGCTGAGCTCTATTACAATTACGATTTCAATCGTGCCGCCAATAATACTACTCCCAATTTTTTATACAACTTCAACCGGACATCAGAGGTCAATTTGAACATGGGCTACATAAAGGCGAATTATGCTCAGGATCGTGTAAGGGCAAATCTGGCATTTGCCGCCGGGACTTACATCAATGCCAATTATGCGGCGGAACCGGGTGTTTTGAAAAATGTTTTCGAAGCCAATATAGGTATCAAGCTGGCAAAGAATGCAAACCTTTGGCTAGATGCCGGTATCATGCCTTCACATATTGGTTTTGAAAGTGCGGTAGGCAGAGACAACTGGGCGATGACAAGAAGTTTGGTAGCCGAAAATACGCCTTACTTTGAATCTGGTGCAAAGTTGTCTTATACGACCGGTGACGAAAAATTATATGTCGCCGCGATGTATCTGAATGGATGGCAGAGGATTCAAAGATCAGACGGCAATAGTACACCTGCCTTTGGAACACAGCTTACCTTCAAGCCATCTCAGTCATTGACTTTGAACTACAGTACTTTCGTAGGTAGCGACAAACCAGATAGCGCCCGACAGATGCGTATCTACCACAATTTTTACAGCATCATGCAGCTATCGGATCATTGGGGATTAACGGCTGGTTTTGACTACGGAATGGAGCAGAAATCGAAGGCAAGCGATCAGTATAACCATTGGTTCGTTCCGGTGCTGATCGTGCGCTACACCGCTTCGCCGAAGCTGAGTTTCGCTGCCAGAGGAGAATATTTCAATGATAAAAATCAAGTGATCGTCGTTACAGGAAACGGTTTTGAAACACTGGGTCTTTCGGCAAACGCAGACTATTTATTGTTCGATAAAATACTCTGGCGATTCGAGCTGAGAAGATTAAGCAGTAAGAATGCCATTTTTGCAAACACCACAGGTGACGCTTTCAGCAGGAACAAGCTGTTCGCCACCACGAGTTTATCCATTGCATTTTGAAAGTGATATGTGAGGTGTGCTTGACTATAAAATATAAAAATCATTCGCAGGGGTATGTCTGAGATCAATCTGCAAGCGAAACATTTTCTGGAAATGATCAAAAGATCCAGACGCGGGAAATTTAAGATCTACATCGGCATGAGTGCCGGTGTAGGTAAAACCTATCGGATGCTTCAGGAGGCGCACACCCTGTTTGATAGTGGCATCAATGTCATGATTGGCTACATTGAGACGCATAACCGTGCTCAGACGCATGAGTTGCTGCTTGGTCTGCCGGTGATCGAACGCAGAAAGCTTTTCTACAAAGGCAAGCAGCTCGAAGAAATGGACGTGCAAAGCATCATTGGTCAAAGACCGGAGGTTGTGATTGTCGACGAGCTTGCACATACAAATATTGAAGGCAGCAAAAATGAGAAGCGCTGGCAGGATGTGTTCGATATCCTGGAGGCAGGAATCAGTGTCATCAGCGCGGTGAATATTCAGCATATTGAAAGTTTGCATCACGAGGTCAGAAGTATAACCGGCATTGATGTGACCGAACGTATTCCCGACCGGGTGTTATCACTTGCAGACGAGGTGGTCAATATTGACCTCACAGCTGATGAGCTTATTGCGAGACTGAAGGAAGGGAAGATTTACACCAAAGATAAAATCGAGACTGCGCTTACGAATTTCTTTAAGGCTGACCATATTCTGCAGTTGCGCGAGCTGGCATTGAAAGAAGTGGCGGGTCAGGTGGAGCGCAAAGTGGAATCGGAGGTCGCAAGGCCGGCCGCAGCCAGGAGAGAAAAAATCCTCGCCTGTATCAGCAGCAATCAGGTTACGGCTAAACATGTCATCCGTAAAACTGCCCGTCTCGCAAGTTACTACAACAGCAAATGGTTTGTATTGTATGTACAGACGCCCTCGGAAAGTCAGGATAAGATTGCGCTTGATAAGCAGCGGCATCTTATCAATAACTTTAAGCTTGCCACCGAGATGGGAGCTGAGATTATCCGTGTTCAGGATCATAATATTTCAAAGGCAATCATTACCGTCGCTGAGCAGCAGCAGATCACAACCATTTGTTTGGGTAAACCACACATTACTTTGCTAAGGGTAATACTGGCGACCAACCTTTTTAATAACCTGTTGAAAAAATTGTCGAGCTCGGATATTGACCTTGTGATTTTGTCCTGATCAACCCCTAACTTCGGCCCTTGCAATATGAAAATAAAAACGAAACTTCGGCTTGGTCTCGGACTGCTCTTTTTGATGATCATGGCATTGTCATTAGTCGCGGCAAGACACATTTATGTGCTTGAAAAAGAGACTGAAAATATCCTGCAGGACAACTATAAAACCCTGGATTTTGCGAGGAATATGTCGCTGGCTTTGGATCGGTTGAGCATGGATCCGGATGCAGAAAGCAATTTTGAAAAGAATCTTCAAAAACAGCTACAAAACGAGACAGAACCCGGAGAAAAAGAAGCAACTGATAAAATCGCCGATCATTTCGCAAGTCTGAAACAGGATATCAAAAACCAAGAGCTGCCTGTATTTATTCGGAATGATCTCGCTGAGCTTACCAGACTGAATATGGAGGCGATTCAGGCGAAAAGTGACCGGGCGCTGGGTACAGTTCAATCGGCCTTTATGTGGATTGCGCTGGGTGGAACGATCTGTTTTGTGATCGCATTCACACTGCTTGTCAATTTGCCGGGTAACGTGGGTAATCCCATCCGCGAGCTTACTGAAAGTATCAGAGCTATTGCGGACAAAAGGTACACAGAAAGGCTGCACTTTCCCGGTGACAATGAGTTTGGCGAACTGGCTAAATCATTTAATACAATGGCTGAGAAGCTCGAAGAGTACGACAGCAGTAATCTGGCTCAGATACTGACCGAAAAAAAACGTATTGACGCCTTGATCAATAATATGCACGAGCCGGTAATCGGGCTGGATGAAAACAAAATTGTGCTGTTTGCCAATGACCAGGCGGTTCGTATTACAGGTATGGAAGCGGCTGATATGATCGGAAAATCTGCTACGGAACTCGCT
>DASYHR010000465.1:0-4578 GCA_035998385.1 Dyadobacter sp.
AAAAAATCCTGATGCGAATGTAGTTGTAGCCCCTGCAGACCATATTATTCTGAATGAAGAGGTGTTCAGAGACACTGTACGCATTGCATTAGGAGCTGCCCGGACGGATGATATCCTGGTAACGCTGGGTATTCAGCCTACACGTCCTGATACGGGATATGGATACATTCAATATATACCTGATAAGCTGACAGTCAAAAAGGTGAAATCCTTTACTGAAAAACCGCAGCTGGAGCTTGCATTACAGTTTCTCGACAGTGGCGATTTTCTTTGGAATGCAGGCATTTTTATCTGGAATATCAAGTCTTTCAAAAAAGCACTGGAGCAATATCAGCCTGAAATCGCTGAAATTTTTGAAGCTGGTAATTCCCATTATTACCAACCTACCGAAGAGGCTTTCATTGAAAGAGCTTATCAACATTGCGGAAGTATTTCAGTGGATAATGGTATCATGGAGAAAGCGGATAATGTTCACGTGGTATTGAGCAATTTTGGTTGGTCGGACCTTGGAACGTGGAAATCGCTTTATGAAGTATCGGAAAAGGATGAAAATCAGAATGTTACTGAGGGTAAGTTAATTCTGCATAATACAACTAATTCGATTATCAAAACTCCTTCTGAAAAGCTGGTTGTGGTAAATGGTCTGGATGGGTTTATCGTTGCTGAATATGATGGGGTGCTGATGATCTGTAAAAAGGAGGATGAGCAAAAGGTAAAAGAATTTGTTGCTCAGGCCAAAGAGCTTGATGCTAAATATGTGTAACTATTAAGGTTGAACGCAGCGTTTCCTGGTATAGATACTTGAAACACTGCGTTCAATTTATTTTTTCAATCTCGAAGAATCGTACATCTGCCTTCACCTTTTCGAGGATTTTGGCGGATCGCTCCGGCCGTGCATCAGTGATAAACACTTGTCCCAGAAAGCCGGTATCAATTAATTCAATAAGCTTCTGGATGCGTTTATCATCCAGCTTGTCAAATATATCGTCGAGAAGTAGTATCGGCGTTTTCTCCTTTTCAATCTTCAGGAGTTCGAATTGAGCCAGCTTCAGGGCGATGACAAAAGATTTTTGCTGACCTTGCGATCCAAATTTTTTGAGGGAAATAGCATCAATCTCAAACAGGAAATCGTCCTTATGAATGCCTTTTCCCGTGCGCTGTGATTGAAGATCCCGATGTCGGTGGGCCAGAAAATCCGCAGCAAAGGTTAATCCGGAGACTTCACTGTCATATTTCACTTCAACATCTTCCCTTTCATTACTGATAAACCCATAATGATTTCGGAAAAGAGGGAGAAATTTATTCATAAAATCAGTCCTCGCCTTGAATATCCGTATTGATAAATCAACCAGCGGGTCATCATAGGTGTCGAGCAAATCATTGTCAACGTAATTCCTGTCCGAAAATAATTTGAGAAGACTGTTTCTTTGCAGCAGCAGTTTGTTGTACTGCAACAAATCCTGCAAATAATCCGGAACGGCCTGAGCAAGTACTCCATCAAAAAAGCGCCTGCGCTCCTCACTTCCATCGCGAATAAGATCCGTATCATTGGGTGCAATCAGCACGAGTGGGAAGCGACCTATGTGTTCACTCAGGCGTTCATAGTTTTTTTTATCTGCCATAAACACCTTTCGCTGACCACGCTGGAGGCTGCAGGTGATCTGCACATTTCGCTCAGGTTCTTTAAAAATTCCGTCCACAACAAAAAAATCACTCTCGTGACGGATAGCCATTGCATCCTGGCTTTGAAATGCACTTTTGGTAAGCGTTAAAAAATAAATGGCATCCAGAAGATTCGTTTTGCCACTTCCATTCTCTCCAACCAGACAATTTACGTGGGTTCCAAACACAAAAGCCCGCTCCTCATGATTCTTAAAGTAGGTAAGATGGAGCTTTTCTAGCCACATGAACTTCTTTGTTATATAGTTTATGCTTATTTTCGCAAATCATTGCGTGAGTCTGGCAAAACAGACTCTGTTCAAACCACTAACTTAAAGACAAAGTTCTGTCTTTATATAAACGTGAACCAAATTTATGGCCACCGTTACTGAAAAAAAGAAAGCAACAGCTCCAAAAAAATTACAGCATCCGCAAGAACGTTATATGTTCTGGTTCGAGAATATGCTATTGCAGCGCCGGTTTGAAGAAAAAGCGGGACAGCTTTACGGTCAGCAGAAAATACGTGGATTTTGCCACCTTTATATAGGTCAGGAAGCGTGCTCAACAGGAGCTGCTACCGCGCTTACAAAAGGGGACAAATACATCACAGCTTATCGTGATCACGGGATTCCTCTGGCTTTGGGCACAAGTCCGAACGCGATCATGGCCGAGCTGTACGGTAAGAAAACAGGAACAACCAAAGGTAAAGGTGGTTCCATGCACATTTTTGATAAAGAAGTTGGTTTTATCGGTGGACATGGGATTGTTGGTGCTCAGATCCCTTTGGGAGCGGGTATCGCTTTTGCTGAAAAGTATAACAAAACAGGAAAACTTTGTATCTGCTACTTCGGTGACGGCGCGATCCGTCAGGGAGCATTCCACGAGGCGCTTAACATGGCAATGACCTGGAAATTACCTGTGATATTTGTTGTTGAAAACAACGGATATGCAATGGGTACGTCTGTAGCCCGTTCATCTAACGTTACTGAATTGTACACATTAGGTGAAGCTTACGATATTCCTTCTGAGCCGGTTGATGGTATGAGTGTTGAGGCAATTCACGAGGCGGTTTCACGTGCTGCTGAGCGTGCACGTAAAGGAGACGGACCTACATTCCTTGAATTCCGTACATACCGCTACCGTGGACACTCCATGTCTGATCCTCAGAAATACAGATCTAAGGACGAGGTTGAAGATTATAAACAACGTGATCCTATCGAACAGATCCGTGCGATAATCCTTGAAAACAAGCTGGCAACGGAAGAAGAACTGGATGCGATCGATAAGAAGGTAAAAGATGTCGTTGCTGAGTCAGTGCAGTTTGCTGAAGAATCGGAATTCCCGGATGCAAGTGAAGCTTACACAGATGTGTATGTTGAAAATGACTATCCTTTTGTAATGGACTAAGCTGACCATTATAACAATATTAAAAACCCGTCGAGTTATTCCGGCGGGTTTTTTTAAGTAATTTCAGGTTTTAATCCTTAAAATGATCTTATCAGGTTGTTTTCTCGTATAAAGCTTAACAGTTTTCAACAAATAGTTCGGTAGCTCGGATCATCAATTGGATGTACTTGTGGAATTATATACTTTTTTAAAAATATGCCCTTAGACCAGGAGTTTGACAAGGAAGAAGAAGAGTCAGGTGGAGAGATGTCGTTTATCGGGCATCTGGAAGAATTAAGGTGGCACGTCATTCGTGCTGTAGGTTCAATTCTGGTGTTTGCCATTATTGCATTTATCTACATTCAGGAAATATATCAATATGTGATCGTAGCTCCTTCGAAGCCTGGTTTCTGGACCTACAGAATGCTGTGTAAGTTGTCGGTCATAGTGGGTTATGATGACCTCTGCGTGAAAGCACTTAATTTTCAGCTTCAGGCGATCGGGATGGGAGATAACTTCACGATGAGTATGACGTCATCCGTTATTGCCGGGTTAATATTTGCATTCCCTTATGCTTTCTGGGAATTGTGGAGATTTATCAAGCCGGGCTTACGCCCAGCCGAGCGACGTTCTGCGAGAGGTGCTGTATTTTATGTAACTTTTCTGTTTCTTTCCGGCGTTCTGTTCGGGTATTATGTAGTAACTCCGTTGGCAATCAACTTCCTGGCAAGTTACACATTGGACCCTTCCATTATCAACCAGTTCAGCATTACGTCTTACATCTCGCTTGTTGCTACGCTTACACTGGCGTGCGGTGTGGCTTTCCAGCTTCCGGTAGTGGTATTCGTTTTGTCTAAAATCGGAATTCTTACGCCTGCTTTCATGCGCGAATACAGGAAACACTCTATGATTGTAATTTTGATCGTTGCTGCTGTGATCACACCGTCGCCGGACATATACAGTCAGATTCTGGTAGCAATTCCTTTGTTTCTCCTGTACGAGATCAGTATACTGGTTTCGGGAAGAGTCGAAAAAGAAAAGCTTACAGAAGAACAACAATTGGCTACAACCGGTAGAAATACCGATGAAGACTAAGATTTAAATTTATCCTGAAAAGATATACAGACCTCGGCCATCCGGTCGAGGTCTTCTTTTTGATGTAATGCTGACAGGGCTATCCGGGTGACAGGTTCATCATCGGCCGAAGGATAGGGGAATCTGGATGCCAGAATTCCCTTGTTCAGCAGATAATCAAAAAACCGGGCATCTTTGCTACACATCACCGGATAGCCGGAAACCCGTGTCAGGTACATACACCCGGAAATCTTTTGCAGAAAATAAATAGTATTCTCAATGACCCTGCGATAGGGCTCATCATATACCGCATTCTTTAAAAGCATCTTCAGTGCGTACATGCTGGCAGGCAGGGCAGGGGAGGCTGCCGAAAACCATGGAGACATTGCCAGTTGGTTGATTGTCGACGGCTCTGCATATATCACACCCGCCGGTATTCCCATGCCTTTGTTCAGGGAC
>DASYHR010000980.1:0-3323 GCA_035998385.1 Dyadobacter sp.
GAAGAAATAAATCATTAATAGTTTGAAAGAAAAACCTGATGGTAAGCCCATTACCAAAAATGTGGATTGGGTGGTAGTTCTGATATACCTGGCTTGCCTCGGAATTGGCTGGGTTAATATTTATGCAGCGGTGTACAATCCAGAAGCGAATACCAGCATGTTCGATTTATCCAACAATGCGGGAAAACAGCTGATGTGGATCGGAACGGCTGCAATTCTGATTACCTGTATTCTGGTGATTGACTATAAATTTTACGAGACGTTCTCTTTTATCATTTATGCCATCGTCATCTTTCTGCTGGTCGTGGTGCTCTTCGCAGGATCCAATATCAACGGGTCGAGGTCGTGGATTAAATTTGGTTCATTTTCTCTGCAGCCTGCCGAGTTTTCCAAGCTGGCGATCAGTCTGGCTATATCCAAATATCTGAGCGATCCGGCTATCAGTCTGAACAGGAAATTAAAGGACTATTATCCTATCATCGGTATTATCGCGCTTCCGGCTTTCCTGATCCTGCTTTCCAATGAAACGGGGTCCATGCTGGTTTTTGCTTCGTTTGCCATTGTGCTTTACAGAGAAGGAATGCCTGGTGTCATCCCGGCAATCGGCATGATAGCGGCTGCTTTGTTAATCATTACGCTGTTATTTGTAACCTGGTATATAGCAGCTGTCATTGTTGTGATCGCGGGATTGGTTATATGGCTGATGCCAGTTATGACGCGACGGAGGGGTGGACTTTGGGCTACCATACTCGTTGCCGGCGTTATGATCGGAATTGTTTTCGGGGTGGATTTCTTCATGAATAATGTTCTTCAGAAACACCAGCGTGGAAGAATTATGGTTTTGCTGGATCCGGATTCGGATCCGCGTGGGGACGGGTGGAATGTGATACAATCTAAAATTGCCATCGGATCAGGTGGCCTTACAGGAAAGGGATTTTTGGAAGGAACACAGACAAAGTTTGATTTTGTGCCTGAGCAGAGCACCGACTTTATTTTTTGTACAGTAGGAGAGGAACACGGTTTCGCAGGGACGCTCGTAGTAGTCACGCTTTTTGTACTGCTTATTTCCCGGCTGGTGATATTGGCCGAACGACAGCGAAGTCGTTTTGCCAGAGTATACGGCTACTGTGTGGCAGGGATTATTTTCTTCCACTTTATGGTCAACGTGGGAATGACAATCGGGCTCATGCCGGTAATTGGTATACCATTGCCTTTCTTCAGTTACGGAGGATCCTCGCTTTGGTCGTTCTCAATTCTTCTGTTTGTTTTTCTGAAAATTGACGCACAGAGACCGTTTACGTTGTCGAGAAACTAATTGAGAATTAAGAATTAAGAATTAAGAATTAAGAATTAAGAATTAAGAATTAAGAATTTGCCTCCGTTGCGGTTAAGAAATGACCAGTGGCTGTTGCGGGTATTATCGGGCTCAGCTGTGGCTAATGATCATGAATTATTCATTCTTCACTATTAATTCTTAATTCCTTTTTAACTTAATTTCGCTGCTGCCACCACCAAAAGTATCCAGCCAACAATCAGAGCCAGGCCGCCGATGGGTGCGGTGGCGCCGAACTTGGTGATACCTGTAAAACATATAGCATACAGAGAACCTGAGAAAATAATGACTCCGATGGCGAAAGCATTGCCCGACCAGCCAAGTAAACGAACTGCATCCTGTCCGGCTCCTTTCATCAGCAAGCCAACCAACACCAGTGCGATTGCATGGTAAAACTGATATTTGACAGCAGTTTCAAAAGTTTCTGCTCTGCCCGAAGCTTCCAGCATGCCTTTCAGTGCATGTGCGCCAAACGCTCCAATTGCAACTGCCAGCGCTCCCAGAATGCCTCCGGCCTGTAACATAAATTTCATATGAAAACGATATAATTAAGTTTGAAATGTGGCTGTGACAGATCTTACACGGCTTATCAAAGGTACTTTCAGAAGCCAGAGCAACCAACTGTTTGAAGGGATTTTATTAACTTGCGTGCCCGATTGGCAAGCGCTGACCGGTCGATACAAAGTTTTATTTCAATGACCATATCAAGATTTCGCCAGCTCTGGACTCACCGTTTTAATAAGTACACACACATTTTCAGAGCAATCTGGTTGGGTTATATGGCTTCTCTGAAATTTCTGTTGCGCAGAAGCGAGTTGAAGAAAGGGCGGCAGCTGATCGCCATCATCAGAACCGAACACTTCGGTGACATTGTTGCTGCAGAACCCCTTTCACGCCATGTACGCGCGCTGTATCCGGAAGCATACATTGTCTGGTTTGTGAAACCTGCCTTCAGCGAGTTGGTTAGCAACAATCCGGCAATCAATGAAGTTTTCAAAGAGTTTTGTGTTACGCAGCGACGTGTTTTACTGAAGACAGGTGTTTTTGACAAAGTGTTTGAGCTTCAGTTCAAAAATAATAATCATTGTCCCAAATGTGATGTATTCACTGAAAACCCTGTCGCTGAACAGAGAGGGATCAATGTATTAAACTACTTCAATCTGGGTAATTTGCTCAATGTGTTTGCTCAAACGTCGGGTTTACTTCCTGTGGGTGAAAGTTTTGTGGGCGACGACAAGCCCAGTTTATATCTGCAGGATGAGCATCGCTTAAAAGTGGACAGCCTTGGTGTGCTGAAACCCTATATTGTGATACATTGCCAGTCGAACTTTGCTCCGAAGGACTGGCCGGCAGGCAGGTGGCAACAATTGATTGAGTGGCTAACCACGCATTACAACTACCAGATCGTGGAAATTGGCTTGAAAAGTAATCTGAATGTATATACAAGTTCTTACACCAATCTATGCGGAAAACTCTCCATACTTGAAACTGCTGAGGTCATTCGCCGGGCTAACTACTTTATAGGTCTTGATAGTGGTCCGTCACATTTGGGGAATGCAACGGGCACATATGGAATTATCCTGATGGGTGCATTGGTGACTTTTTCCAGCTATAATCCTTATTCGGGAGGTTATGGGAGCCAGGAGAATGCGGTATTCGTTCGTAAGGAAGGCCTGGCGTGCGCGGAGCTTTCTTTCGAGTTTGTGCGAGACGCAGTGAAAAAAGTGCTGGACAGCCGGTCAATTTAAAGCCGGCTGCCAAAAATTGCGCTTCCCACACGCACGAGCGTACTTCCTTCTTCAGCAGCGATGATGTAGTCGCTGCTCATGCCCATGGATATTTCTGTTAGCGCAACATTTGTGGTCTCATATTTCTTCAGTGACTCAAAAAGTGTTTTCAGACTTTTGAATTCGCTTCTGATCTGATCCTGATCATCGGTATTTGAGGCCATTCCCATGAGTCCTGCGATTCTGATGTTGGAAAGGGAAAG
>DASYHR010000984.1:0-1514 GCA_035998385.1 Dyadobacter sp.
ACATCCACTCGTAGTTGTGAGGCAGATAATTACCCAATCCATCATTTCCTTCATCATACGACGCTACATCGTATACCGCATTAATGGCCAGTATTGTATTGGTTGAATCCGAAAAGTAATTGCTGTCAGTCTCGCGGCCAAGGGGCTCCTTTTCTAAAAAATCACTGCATCCCTGGGTAAGCATACCTGCTACAACAAGACTTAGAAAACTATATTTTTTCATGTTTTTCAAAATCATTAAATTTTAAAATGAATCCTTTTATCAGAAGTTTACGCTCAGTCCGATACGGGCAACACGTGGCTGCGGATAAGCACCGCGGTCTACGCCGAAGTTCAGCGGGTTGCTGTCGAATTCACCGATTTCAGGATCCATTCCTTTGTATTTTGTAAAGGTCAACAGGTTATCTGCTGCCACATATACACGTAAGTTGCTCATACCCATTTTGCCGCTGATTGTTTTTGGCAATGTGTATCCCAAAGTCAGGTTGCGGAGGCGCATGTAGCTTCCGTTGCTTACGAAACGGTCACTAAACTGGTCGTTGTTATTTGGGTTCAGCTGAGTCATTCTAGGCTGATCTGTGTCTGTGTTTTCAGGAGTCCAGCGATCAAATCTTTCCGCTACAGAATTGAACATACCATTGGCATTGTTCATCCAGTGACCCAGACCGTTCACAATCTCCACGCCAGTAACACCCTGCAGGAAGAAACTCAGGTCAAAACCTTTGTAACCCAGATTTGCATTAAAACCAAAAGAAAGGTTAGGCGTTGCACTTCCCAGATACGTACGGTCATTGTTGTCAATTACACCGTCGTTGTTAAGATCAACAAACTTTACATCACCCAATTTTGCATTAGGCTGAATAGGCGAACCATCTCTTGTGTAGGCATCCAGATCAGCCTGTGTTCTGAAAATTCCGTCCGTTTTAAGCCCGTAGTAGTAAGCAATTTCACGGCCTACTTCTGTACGGGTTGTTTGTCCGAATCCGTTGATATCACCACCTGCAATAGGTTCTCCACCTCCCAGGTTGCTTACATTGTTGATGATTTTGCTCGCGTTGATACCGATGTCGTAGGTGAAATCCTTGATGGAATTTCTGTAATTCACGGCAAGTTCAATCCCTTTGTTTTCCATACTACCCGCATTCACATACGGAGGGCCAACACCTGCAAATACAGGGATAGGTACACGTACGATCATGTCAGATGTATTTTTGATAAAATAATCTGCAGTCAATGAAAGACTGTTTCCGAAGAATCCTGCATCAAGACCAAAATTGGAGCTTGTAGTTGTCTCCCATTTAAGATTTGGGTTACTCGCTACAGTAGGGGAGAATCCCTGTACCGCTGTGTTGCCGAAAACATACATGTTGTTACCAGAAACTGTAGTTACATAACCATAGTTGGCAGCACTGTTCTGATTACCAACTTGTCCCCAGCCAGCACGTAATTTCAGTTGACTGATCGCCGGGATCGCTTTGATAAATGATTCTTCTGCAAGGTTGTAACCTACCGCA
>DASYHR010001012.1:0-2227 GCA_035998385.1 Dyadobacter sp.
TTCCCGTTCCGGTATGGATTTCGGGAATCATCGTGGCGATGGCATTATTTGTTACCAATAAAACACGACTTGGACGCTATATCTACGCTATTGGCGGAAATGAAAGCGCGGCCAGGTTATCAGGCATTAATGTCAATAAGGTTAAAATTATTGTCTACACCATAGCAGGAGCGTTGGCAGGGATCGGTGGTTTGCTTGTCACTTCCAGACTTGATTCGGCACAACCAAATGCCGGTATAAGCTACGAACTGGATTCAATTGCGGCTGTGGTAATTGGCGGGACGTCGCTCTCCGGAGGCAGAGGTAGTATTCTGGGAACCGTACAGGGCGCTATCATCATTGGTGTACTGAATAACGGTTTGGTATTGCTGAATGTATCGCCATTCTGGCAGCAGGTAGTGAAGGGTCTGGTGATTTTGCTGGCCGTAATTATTGACAAGTCGAATTCTAAAAATGATTAAACTGATCAAAACTTACCGGACTTCTGCCGGAATATGTTTCATAGCTGCTCTGCTTTTTCTGGGAGCATGTCAAAAGCAAAATTATATTTTCACTTCTTTTAGGGAGCCTGCAACGGACGGCCTGCATATCGCCTACAGTGAGGATGGGTACAACTGGGAAGACTTTCACCGTACATTTCTGAAACCGGAAGTAGGAGGGAAACTCATGCGGGACCCGTCGATTGCACAAGGTGCTGACGGAACTTACCATTTGGTTTGGACGACAAACTGGAAAGGAGATAAGGGTTTTGGTTATGCCAGTTCGAAGGATCTTTTGAACTGGTCGTCTCAGCGATTCATTCCGGTAATGGAGCATGAGCCGGAAGTTGTAAATGTTTGGGCGCCGGAATTGTTTTATGATGATGAGTCCGGCGAATTTATTATTATCTGGGCTTCAACCATTCCATTTAAATTTGAAAAAGGGGAGGAAGATGAGAAGAATAACCATCGGATGTATTATACCAAAACCAAAGATTTTGTCAATTTCAGTAAAGCGGCTTTGTTTCTGGATCCTGGTTTTAGCGTGATTGATGCTGTTATTTTGAAAAAAGAAGCTGGCAAATATGTGTTGGTTTTGAAAGACAATACTCGGCCGAATCGCAATATCAAAGTAGCGTTTGCCGATCAGGTTTTGCGACCTTACAAAAATGTATCAGCACCGTTCACAGGTTACCTCACGGAAGGCCCAACTGTGCAAAAAGTGGGGAAAGACTGGCTTATTTACTTTGATCAATATCGGGATAAAACTTATGGAGCGGTTAAAACAAGGGATTTTGTCAATTTTGAAAATATCTCGTCGCAAGTGAAACTCCCACAGGATCACAAGCATGGCACGATTGCTCCTGTTAGCAAGAAAGTACTTAAGAATTTAAAGGAACAAGCGAAGTAAAACACTTAAAGGAAGCGGAGAACATCGCCCTCGCGGATAACTCCTGTTTGCTCCCAAATCACATTTCTTCCAAAAAGAATATGCTTTTCAGGGCGTCTGTATCCAGCTAATGTTCTGAGCGGTTCAGTTGTTTTCACGCCTGTTTGCTGATTGATATTGATCATCACACAACGTTCGCAAGCAGATATGTTTTCAAAGATGGCGTCGCCGATTTGGAATTTTTTCCAATGATCTTCTGCAAAAGGTATATCGCCAGTTACGACAAAGTTGGGACGAAATCGTCCTATGTCGACAGGCTCATGAAGTCGTGTATTCAGCTCATATAGAGAGGATTCTGATATAAGGTGAATAGGGAAGTCATCAGTAAAAGTGATGGGAACAGTTACACGGTTACTCTCTACAAAAGTCTCCCGTTGAGAAATGTCGGCAACCGCCACAAGTCTGACCTTCGTATGCAGTCGCTCCGATAGCCAGTCATCTGCCTCCTCACCGACAGGGTTTGCTTCCACAAGATCATTCCATACTTTCACCTTAATTGTATTTTGATAATCAGCATTAAATGGAATAAAAAGCCTACTACAGCATTCTCTTGTTGACTCGATCGTGAAGCCGTCTTTTGCCATTTCAACTGTCAATAAGCTCATTTCCGGAAGTTTCCGTTGCGTAACAAAAGTCCCTGACTCATCCACAATCATCCAGCGTCTGTCATATTCTAGCCCTTCACGTACCACATACGCATGTTTGAGGCGAACCCCGCCCAAAGATTTTACAGGGTAAATCCAGATTTGAGATAGCTTAACAGGTAGTGAATGATCGTGCATAATTATTGGGATCATAA
>DASYHR010001022.1:0-4706 GCA_035998385.1 Dyadobacter sp.
TCCTGCACCATAATATCAGCCGCTACTTTCGAAGCTCCGAAGATAGAATGTTTTGTATGGTCAATACTGTGATTTTCGTCGATACCGTTTTCGAAATAAGGATGGTTTTCATCTATTTCCCAACGATTTTCCAGCTCTACCAATGGCAGATAATTCGGGTTATCGCCGTATACTTTGTTGGTAGACGTGAAGATAAACACAGCTTCAGGGGCATGTAATCTTGTCATTTCAAGCATATTCAGTGTTCCCACTGCATTTACCCCGAAATCTGTAAATGGCTCACGTGCAGCCCAGTCGTGGCTTGGCTGTGCAGCTGCGTGAATGATTAGTTTAATGTCAGTACCGTATTCTTTAAATATCGGTTCAAGCTGACTAACCTCACGGATGTCCGCCGAGTAGTGCTTGTAATTATTGTATGCGTCTTCTATTCTGTTACGATTCCATTCAGTGTTACCGTCTGCACCAAAAAAATATTGGCGGAGGTTATTATCAACTCCAATGATCAGGTCAAATTTATCAGCAAGGAACGCTACCGATTCGCTTCCTATCAGGCCGGCAGAACCGGTTACCAGTGCTATATTCATGTTGTGTATTAATGCGGTTTGAAAGTTGATATTAAAATAATGCTATTTTGCCCGTGTGTGCAATAAGGATGTAAAGTAAATTAAAAACGTACAATTATCCCAACCGATTGCTCATGTGTCTGGAAAACTACCCGGGAGTAGTATCAGTTACTTTTATTTGATACAAAAAAAGGATACCCTTTGTGAGGATATCCCTTGTTATATTTTCACCGGAGTAGATTTATTGCTTCGCAACAGCGCTGGTCGCTCCACTGTACAATTTCTCACGGATCGCGTTTACACGAGTTTCAAGTTCGGGCTTTGCAGGATATTGCTGTTTCATCTGAGCAGGCAACGAGTCGCGGCTCACACCATATACATACGTGTTCGTTTCATTCACATCTTTCTGGCCGATGTGGTTATATTTTTGATACTCACATGAAGTCAAAAGTGCAACAGAGGCAACGAATGCAATTACTTTACTAATTTTCATCTTGTTACTGGTTCATAGTAATATGCGCAAAAATAGGTGCCTTTTCACGAATCACCAAATAGAACATGTCTAATTGTTAAATTTTTAATTGTTCCAGCTCTTCCCTTACAAAGCTGATCAGATCCGTAATATGATTTTCTGAAAAGTTGAAAGGAATATTGGCAGCTTCGTAAATTTCGGTGATAGGTGCTGTATAACCTAGTCTGAGCGCGTCCAGATAACCTTTTAAGCCAGCTTCCGGATTCTCCCGGTAATTTTTCCATACTCCGATTGCACCCAACTGGGCGATACCGTATTCGATATAATAAAACGGCACTTCGTAAATATGTAACTGGCGCTGCCAAAGCGTTGAACGGAATTGCTCATAACCCGACCAATCCATCATCGTGTCAGTAAATTCAGTGTAAATATTCACCCAGGCATTGGCACGCTGTTCTGCTGTATGTTCCGGATTTTCATACATCCAGTGTTGGAATTTATCGACAGTAGCGACCCAGGGCAATGTTTCTATGATCGATTCCAAATGCTGTATCTTAGCACGTTTCAGATCGGATTCATTGTCAAAAAACTCATCCCAGAAATCCATCGTGATCAGTTCCATCGACATCGATGCAAGCTCGGCTACTTCTGAAGGTGTATGTTTAAACGAGTTCAGCGCCAGATCTCTCGTAACCAGCGAGTGAACCGCATGGCCCCCTTCGTGCAAAAGCGTAACCATATCGCGCAGGTTAGATGTCGCGTTCATGAATATAAACGGCACCCCGATTTCATCAAGCGGGTAATTGTAGCCGCCCGGTGCTTTGCCTTTGCGGGATTCCAGATCCAGATGTTTCATGGTTTTCATGGTACGCAGGCAGTCTCCCAGGAAGGGATCAAGCCGGCTGAAACATCTGATGGTTTTCTCCAACAATTCGTCACCAGTACTGAATGGCTTCAGCGGGGGACGATTTTGCGGATCCACCTTTGTATCCCATGGCCTAAGCCTGTCTACAGCAAGTGCAGTTCTGCGCTCCGCCGCCATTTCGCTCAATAGCGGCACAATGGCTTCCTTTACTGAATGGTGGAAATTAAAGCAGTCTTCAGGTGTGTAATCGAAACGTCCCATGGCAGCAAACATGTAGTCTCGATAGTTGTCGAAACCAGCATTCTGTCCGACTTTATGACGTAGTCTGATCAACGTATTCAGCAATTCGTCAAGCTGATCGTGGTCCTGAAAGCGACGGCTCGCGATGGCCTCCCAGGCTTCCTGCCTCACCGCACGGTCAGTCGATTGCAAACGGTCGGCAGCTTTCTGAAGCGTCATTTCTTCACCGTCGAGCGTCACAGTCATGGCTCCTGCAATGGCTCCATATTTACGCTCCTCGGTTTGCATTTCCGTAATGACCGGAATGTTTTCTTCTCTGAACAATTCAATCGCCTGCTTCATGCTGCGAAGCGTAATGTCAAAACCCTTGTCTGTAAGGTCGTTCAGAAACGGATTGCTGATTATTTTCTTATCAAGTTCATTGCTATACTCAGAAAGTTTAGGCTGAATTTCTGTGATAAAAAACTGAAGTGCGTTGATCAATCCTGTGTTGGCCGTATCGCAGGTTTGACGGATATAGCGCCATGCAAAGTTTTCGGAAAGGTACGACTCCAGTTCACTGCGGTCCAGAAACCATTGCTTTAGCTCTTCCGCCGACTCAACCTCGCGTGATTTCAGATCTTCATAAAAAGGCAAAAGATCATCCCAGCTTTTAAGGTCAAACGCTTCACCAAGGAATGTTCTTGGTGCGCGGGTAGGTACATTGCTATCTTCTTTAATCATTTTTAATTCTGAATTTTAATACTCAAATGTAAGGTGAACGGAGTAATGTCACAAAATTCACCTGTTCTCCTGCGTGACATCGGTCAAATTATCTGTAATAATATTTTCTGTCTGCTGCACGTTGGCGAAAGCAAATTCCATCTTACTTCTGTCAAATTCTTTTTCATTATTGGCAAGCCATATAGTTGCAACGCCGTTCCCGATAATATTGGTAATCGCTCGTGCCTCTGACATGAACCTGTCAACACCCAGTAAAAGTGCCAAACCTTCCAATGGAATCACCTTGATCGCCGTGAGCGTAGATGCCAATACCACAAAACCTGAACCCGTAACACCGGCAGCACCCTTTGAGGTCACCATCAAAATTCCTATGACGGAGAGAATCTGCCCCATCGTAAGATATACATCGAAAACCTGAGCGAGAAAAATCGTAGCCATAGAAAGGTAAATGGTGGTTCCATCCAGATTAAACGAATAACCTGCCGGCACAACCAGCCCGACCACAGGTTTGGAACAACCCATGCGTTCGAGTTTTTCCATGATAGAAGGCAACGCCGCTTCTGATGAGGAAGTGCCTAATACAATGAGCAACTCTTCGCGGATATATTTAAGAAAATCCCAGATTTTGATTTTGTAGGTTTTCAGAATCAATCCCAATACAACAAACACAAAAATTGCCATGGTCACATAGACGGTAATCATCAGTTTCCCCAGCGGAAGCAGGGTAGCAATTCCGTATTTGCCAATGGTGAATGCCATTCCGCCAAAAGCTCCGATCGGTGCAAACAACATCACCCAGTGTAATGCTTTGAATACATATTTTGAAGCAAAGCTAAGCCATTGGATTATTTTATCTTTAGCTGAATACTTGCTCAGAACAGTTCCCAATATCAGCGATACAAGCAATACCTGCAGCGTGGCATTATCCAGAAAAAACTGCCACCAGCTAAAATCCTGACCCTTATCGGCATAAGCCGAGATATCTCCTTTCTGTAAATTTCCTTTCACCACGCCAGCACCCGGACGAATGATATTGGCAACGATAATGCCGACAATCAGTGCCAGTGTAGTCACTACTTCGAAGTATATGAGGGCTTTGGCTCCCACTTTTCCTACCTTTTTCAAATCACCCATACCAATGATTCCAAGTGTGATGGTAAGGAATATGATCGGGTTGATAAACAGTTTTACGATTTTGATAAAGCCTTTTCCAAGAAAATCCATTTGAATGGCTTCTGCAGGATAATAGTGTCCCATCAGTGCACCCGCTGTGATAGCAGTCAGTACCCAGAAGGTAAGGTTGGTAAATAACTTTTTCAAGTTCGTTCTTAGATTAGGAATGTGTCAAATATAACTGCTGAGAATAGGCCGAGCCGGTTTTGAATATACAACAATTAGAGGTGGCTGATGGCAAATGGAGCAAGAAAAGTATTTTTCTTATCTGTTTATACTTGGTCTAAATAAATAACCTATATTTGCGAATACAGAAGTAGTGGCGAAATAAATTCCGTTTATTGAAAATGTCTTAATGTTATCTTATTGAAAGATTATTATGCAGGATTCTTCGCATTCATATAGCAAATTACGTATTCTGAGCCAGTCACCTAGCGGATACATCGGCCAGTGCAACTGCTGTGAACACTACAACTTCGTGTTTGGCAACTTCCTTTTTATCTTCACAGGAGATGGACTCAAGGGTTTCCATGCTGTACTCTATGACCAGCAGCATATTCATGAATTGGATACTCCCATGGCTAATGGAAAGAGTATTTTGTTCCCTTCGCCCATCCCCAACTTCATGTTGTCATTCACTGAAGATGAGTTGGAAGAAGTGAGAGGTTTG
>DASYHR010001047.1:0-3594 GCA_035998385.1 Dyadobacter sp.
TGGTTTCGATTCCCTGCTCAAAAGCTTCGCGTGGAATCATGTAGAGCTCCTGAACACCCGCCGCTTTGAGTTGGGTGAAAGTTTCTGCTAATACCTTGTTTGCTTCCTCGCAGTATTTAAGCCGGGTTGGATTGATGCCTCCGTCCGTACAACCCGGATGCCCGGCCAGTACCACAGGTGTCTGCGGATGCTTATTTTTGAGCAAGTGCACTGCATCTGTAATCCGCTTATTCACTTCCTGCGCAGTCATCGTATAAGTCGCATCTGTCCGGATCGTGAGGTTGGGCAGGCAATCCAGAATATATACCGAGGCATCTAGTTCTGCTACCATATCCAATACTTCCTTTTCCAATTTCCCGTTACCCGAAAAACCCAGATTGATCAATTGCCGGTCCATATTCCGGCTCAATATAGAAGGCCATGCCATTCCCGGACGCGACGCGCAAGCTCCCTGCATGATGGATGTTCCGTAAGCCACGATAGGTTTATCGGGGCGAATGGGCAACGCAGTGAACTCAGCATTTTGATCCACCCCTATCTCCATCCATTTCACACCATTGTATAAGGGCAAGTACAATCTGTATTCCCGGCCATGTTTATGGTACTGGTCATTGGGATTCAGATTTTGAAAATCATACGAAATGGTATCTTTAAAGGCATATTTACCGGCACACCACAGCTTCTCGCCATCGCCGGAAACAGCATACAAATCAACCCCACTCACGCCTGTCGCTGGCATATGAGGCAAAGCGTGGCTTCCGGTTACCTGATACCTGACTTTGATACGCGATGAGTTGGAACGGAATCGAATCATCAAACCGGCAGACTGGCGAGACAGATTCCAGACTTCTTTTCTGACCTTGTTTTCGGCTCGTGCGGGCAAACGATCGTACGGATTCCTTATTTCCTTCGGCCAGGCTTGCCCTTCCAGAACAGTGTATGTCGCTGACTCCGGATTCCACCATTTAGTCGAATCAGTTTGACAAAAGGTATAACTGCTTTGAATAAGCAGTAGGGAACAGATCAGTAAAATTTTGAAATGCATAAAAAAAGAGCACAATTGTATTGCTACAAAAGTGCCCTCAAAACTATTAATACCTATAGGCGTGGCAATATTTATTTTACCAAAACACCATCAGCAATGAATGTCAGCTCCTGCTTTGGCTCTGTAATTCTTGCAATTTCTTCCTTGCTTTTTCCGGCATCCTGCGCATAATGCTGCAAATGCTCAACAGGAACGAGCTTCTTTTGCGCTTCCCCTTCGAACACTACTGTTTTACCCGAAATATCTTTCGGCACGAAGAACCCATAATCCTTGAACATGACGCGCATCGTTTCACCATTATCAAGTTTCACCTTCATCCAGCAGCCTTTCACCTGGCAAACTGATTCTACCGTCCCTGTCACCTTTGCATTCATTGTATCTTCTTTGCCCATTTTGGCAGGAAGCGCTTTGGCTGCAATTGCCTTTTTATCATCTATTTTCTTACCAAAACTATCCTCATGTTGCGCCTGAGCTGTAGACAAAGCTGCAACCAGAAACAGGAGCGTGAATATCTTTTTCATCTTCAATCTATTTGATTTGTTTGCTTATGTAAAATTAAAACAAATAAGAGTTCTGCAAAATATTTATAAGGATCTCACTCATTTTCAATCTACTCCACTACATCGAGCCATCCTTTGCAGTGCCTGCCATTGGGCGTGTCTACCACGTAAAAATAAGTACCGTTACCAACCCCTTTTCCCCAATCATCTTTATAATCAGGATTTGTAAAAATTTTCTTACCCCACCGGTTATAGATTTCAAGAGATGAACCAGTTATTGGCACAACGAAGAAATCATTTTTACCATCTCCATTGGGTGTAATTACATTTGACAGAATAAATGGCGGTTCAGCCTGCAACTGTTTGGTTACAGACAAAGCACAACCGGCAGCATTGTAGGCAGTAAGGGTGACTGCGTAGGCTCCGGGTGTATCATACACAAAATTATCCACGTGTAAATCTGCTAAAACATTACCCACGCCCATGTTCCACTCATATTGCAGAGATTCGGATCCCTGATTACGAAGTGTGTAACTGAATGGCTCGTTACACGTCTCACCTGACTTCACAATCTCAAAATCAGGCTGAAATGATTTGTCGACATGAACTGTGATCTGCCGTAGCGGTCTGCAGCCATCAGCGTACACGCCTTCGATAGTATACGTTGTTGTGACCGTCGGGCTTACCTGCACTGTCTTACCTGTTGTTTCCGGGAAACCTGTGGCTGCCAGCCAGCGATATTTCCCAGCCTCTCCATTTACGGTTAGGATAGTAGTTTCACCAGCGCAAACCTCTATATCCGGCATTGCGATGAAATCATTCTTCTTTTCTACATTCACTTTCACCTCTCTTTCGACCTTGCAACCCACAGCACTACTTATTTCAACTTTGTACACTGCATTTTCTACTACTGTTACCGTAGGATTCGCAGTTCCCGGATTGACCATATCCGTTGTCGGAGTCCATTTGTAGGAAGTACCTCCCGCTGCAGTCAACCGAAGCGTCGAATTTTCGCAGACAGTCGTATCAGGCGAAACTGTTGCATTGATACTTTCAACAACTATTTTCTTTTGTGCAATATCAATGCGCTTACACGAAAGCCTGTTGTAAGCACGGAGCGTAACCGTGTATTCACCGGCATTTCTGAAAACATAATCCCCGCCCTGCTCCTCGCGCGATATAGTGGCCCCGTTAACATCCCAGATATAATCCACTCCGCCTTCGCTCATATTTTCGAACGATAAGGTAAGTGGGGCACATCCTTTGAGCACATCTTTCTTATCGCCTTCGTACACGTCGAAGTCAGCTTTCAGATAGTCAATATCAATTTTAAAAGCAGCATTGTTACAGTTACTGTTACGGTTTGTTCTTGACCATGCCTGTGGCGTTACCGGAAAATTGCTGCCTCCACAAGAACAGGTAGCGTGATATATAACACCGTTTTTATCAAACCTGCTGGTACCACCATCCACATGATCGCCCTGCGCATTGGTATTCAGGCTTCCGAAAAACGTACCGTAAAGCAAAGATTTGGCGCCTTCTTCCAAAATAGCAATGTAAAAATTATTACCACTCGTTTGTCGCTGTATGGCATCCGCAGTAACGGGCAATCCTCTGGTGCTACTTTCTAAATTGTGTGACGAAACTACGTTGACATCTCCACCCCAGCCGGCTATATAAATGTTACCACAGTCATTCACAAGAAATGCTGTTGGCGAGATATCGGGCACTCCCCTGCCGGACCCGATTACTGTAGAAAGAATGGTTCGGGACAAACCGGCATCCAGAGCATGAATAAACTGCCCGCTGCCCGCATTGCTATACACACCTGAACTTACCGGATAAGCTCCGTACGTAGTTCCATACACATACACATTGCCGGCCTGATCCATATCCAAAAGGTAAGCTCCATCCTCTTTATCGGTTCCGAGGTAAGTCAGGTTTGTCAATCTCTGGTTGGAATACCGGGCAACGAAACCGTCCTCCACACCTTTCAGAGCGTTTTGATAGGCTGATTCGTGTACTTTAAGATCTTTACTCTGAGTAATA
>DASYHR010001071.1:0-5146 GCA_035998385.1 Dyadobacter sp.
GCTCCATCTCCTAAATATTGCAGATTGGTACGCAAGGCACGGAATTGCTCAGCAACTGCGCTACGGCTCGTCATTTTGATAATTGCCTCCGATGCAGGCTCGCCTTTGCCCTTTTTCATTAAACCAATTTCCCCTAGCACCGAAGATCCTGTACGTTTTTCAATCTCATCTCTTCCCTGGACGGTATTATTGAGCATAAAAATCAGATTAATTAGCAGGGTAGGCAAAATTAGTCCGGCCGCTAAAGCCCCTAACCAGATAAGTGCTCGTTTTGGCTTGATAGGGTTAAAGGTTGTTATTGGTGCATCAATCAGGCGGCTGTCAGTAACTGTCGAGGCGTATGCAAGTGCAGTTTCCTCACGCTTTTGTAGCAAATACAAATACAGTTCTTCTTTGATAGATTGTTGACGTTTAATGCCCACAAATTCCCTTTCTTTTTTGGGAATACTGCGAAGCCCGGCAGAAAATCTCGTGTTGATTCCCTCTAAATTACGTTTGGTGACAGCCATACCACGCTTTAGATTCTGTACGTTTTCACGAATGGCCTGGCGGGTACCTTCTAGCTGTGTGTTGATTGTTTCTAGCAGAGGATTTTTTGCTGTCGTAGTTCTCGCGTAGCGTTCGCGTTGAAGATCCAATTCATTGTATTTGGTCAGAAGAGAAACAAGTACCGGATCATCAATCATGTAAGTAGCAGGAGCGGCAGCACCGGCTTCGGCATTTTGAATGAAATTATCTACACTTTCCAGAATACTGATTTTAGTATTAACCTCATTGAGCTTTGAGTCGTTTTCTTTGATATTCTCTAGAAACAATTGACTTTCAGCACTGATATCTGTAATTCCCTGATTTGTTTTATAGGATTCGACGTCCTTTTCTACATCACCTAGTTCTCCGGTGATCAATCCAAGGCGGTTTTCGATAAATTTAAGCGTATTGCTTGCCTCCGCATTCTTATCGTTCATCGAAGATTGTACGTAAACGTCCAGAAGCGTATTTAACACATCCTTTGAACGTTGGACGTTTACGTCTTCGTAGGTAAGTTCAAGTACCGTACTTTTAACGTTAGGCTGTTGCACTGATAGTCTTTTAAGCATACTCTCCGCCAGATTCTTAGTGTCTGCGAATTCAATCTCAATATCTTCAAACTGAGACTTAGTGCCTTTCTGTACAACGAACGCACCCCATGCGTTGTTAAAGCGCTGCCCGAAGGTGTGCAGCTTGTCTTCATTATTAAAACGGAAGTGAGTGCTATCCTCGACATGGATAAGCATAGGTTCCTTAAGACCGTAGTCAGTGATTACTTCTGCCTTAACGGTTACAGGGGTAGCCCGGTAAAGGTTAATGGTACGAAGGCCATCTTTTGAAGAATAAGCCACATCAAGGCTAAGGTTCTTAATAACCTGCTCCATTAGTGATTGAGACTTTATGATCTCTAGCTCGTTCTCAACAAGTTTGTTACCGCCAAATTGAGAGCTAAGTTCTGACAGTATATCACCCTGCGCTCCACCGAGACCTTTCTTCTCATCTTTGATAAGAAGGGTAGTCTTTGTACTATAAACTGGTTGCGTGATCTGCAGGTAGAAGTATGCCCCGGTGACAGTTAGCGCGACGAAGATTTGGAACAGGTACCAGTATCGAAAATACCTTCTAATATACCCATTAAGGTCAAACTGTTCCTCGTCATCGAAAGCTTCGTGGCCGACACTATTGGAATTGATGTTATTCATAGACTGATATTTAAAGTGTATGGGTGGTTTTAGCGTGTTAGATTTAGTATCAGGATACCGAGTGTACTGATGCCACCCACAATGGAGACGATCAAAGGTACTGTACGAATACGGCTATCGGTATCCAGCATTTTGGATTTTACCGGCTCTATGTAAATCACATCATTCTTATGAATGTAGTAATATGGAGAGTTAAAAACATCACGCGATGTAAGATCCAGGCGGGCATACTCACGTTTACCATTTTCCTCTCGAACTATCATCACATTACTACGGTTTCCATAAATGGTCAGGTCTCCCGCAAGACTGAGAACCTCTGGTAAGGTTATCTTTTCATCTGGGATTACATACACAGATGGTAATTTTACCTCCCCTAAAACTGATACTTTAAAGTTGAGATTGCGAACGATGACGCTAGGCTCCTTAAGGTAACTTGCTAACCGTATACGTATTGTGTCAGCAGCATCTGTAGTTCTTAAACCACCAATTTTAACCTTTCCAACTAATGGAACTTCAATAGAACCGTCGGAATCCACAAGGTAACCCAAAGGCTGGACTCTTGCGCCTCCTCCCGCAGTGGAATAGTTGGTACTAGCCGTTGTAAATATATTGGGGGTATTAAACACTTCGTTAGCTTCGGCATTTAAACTACCCACAACGATTGAGAGTATATCATTCGGTTGAATCAGCGGAACATATTGCTGCGTGATCTCCTGTGCAGAATAGCGGGAAGTATCACCTTGGAAATATACAATTGATTTAGGAGATACACAGGAAGTAGTAAGTCCTAACGCAAACAACCCTAGCAAAAAAGCAGGTAAGATTAAATTAGTTGCCAATTTAGATAGATGACGCATGTATTGTGTTCGATATAAAGATTAAAGTATTCGTTTGGTGAGTGTTAAGCTGATTTTTGAAACCTAATCAGGCTTTGAACGCAGAAATTTTGATTTTATGGAGAATTTTTTGATGCCACTTTTTGCGACCGATTGTAGATATACACAACTTTTAGCTCGATTATTTAATAATTACTACAAATGTAGAATATATTCTAGTTATTTACTAAATGTGCAAAAGTTTTTCATTATGGAAACAGTAACGGCTTAGCCATCCATCTCTGTTTGTTTTATTGATTAAATCCAAATGCTGCATACGGTGTGCATCTGTGCCGATGTATGTGATCAAACCTTTTTTAAGTAAGTGAATTGCCATTTTTTGAATATGTTCGCCGTAGTAACTACTTAATGATAGCAGGTTCACCTGAAGTTCACATCCCTGGTCGCATAATTTCTTATACTCCGACGGGTTGTCATGAAAATAAGTATATCTCTCAGGATGTGCCAGTACGGGACGGTACCCTTTTTCAATAATGTAAAACAGAGTTTCGGAAGTATTCATTAGCTGCGTAGAGTAGGGCAGCTCTACCAGGACCCGGTTACCAGGTAGTGTGAGGATTTTGTCACCATTGGTAAGCATTGATACGAAGTGCTCATCTACGAAATACTCTGCCGCAGCATCTATTTCAATGGTAAGCCCTGCATTTTTGGCGGCAAGTCGGACGTCTGCCAAGCCGTGCAAAATTGTATCCGGCGTATTTTTGTACATATCCCACATCACGTGTGGTGTAGTGATAGCTTTCTTCAAACCGAGTTGCTGCATCTTAGCCAGCATCTCAACTGACTGCTCTACGGTCTCAACACCATCGTCGATGCCTGGAATTAAGTGAGAGTGAAGGTCTAAACCTAGTTTTGACAGATCTACTTCTTCGCTCTTGTTTTTTTTAAACAGCCAATTTAGCATAAATCGTTTCGGTGTATCATTCGCGGTGAGGGTTATACCAACGACTTCAGAACCGGAATTTTGGGTTGAGTAATAATGGACAAATTTAAGTTAAAAAATGCGACACATGCCAGAAATATTTACTGAAATTATTTAGAGGTCCACTAAAGTGTATAATAGTATTAATCTATTGAATGATTCAAATAGTTGAGACACTATTATCGAATTTATTGGTATGAATTTGCCGAGAAAATATTGTGTCATGGTAGCATGTTATTGAAAGTGACAAAATAATTCCTATCAAAGAATCATTGTTTGATAGGAATTGTCTGCCTATATATTAAATATAGTGTGATTTATTTGGTTTTTCTGCAGGCGGTGAAAATACATTTTATTGACTTTTTTTGAGATTTGTTGTATACGTTTCCAAGGCGGGTTTTGTATTGTAGCCGTATTCGAAGTCCTTTCTTGGACCCCACTTGGAGGAAGAGCAAAGGATAAGGCATGATGGACTATTGACAGGGCGTTTTTCCTTCGTGATAAATCAAATTAGATGCAGTGAGATTTGATTAGGTCTGCTCCGTTTTGTCTGATATTGGTAATCATGGCACAAAACTTTTGTAGCATCAGTAGAAAACAAACTAAACTTTGCTATGAAAATTCAATTTCTAACAGTGGCAGTGGTTCTTCTTTTGGGTAGAGGGGTCGCATTAGCGCAGGTGGTATCCAAAGATTCGATGAAAGTATTGCAAGATCAAAAACAACAGCTCGAAGATGGGCAGGAACTGACTAAACAAAAGCTGGAACTGGCCAAATTGGAGAATGAGTACGAATCAAAAACAAAAGATGCGAAAGAGGCGGCTGACAAAGCATCAGTTTCTGCAAGAGAGAATCATCAGGCAGCAGCGCGGCTAAAGGGCAATGCACAGGATAAAAAATTAGCCAATGACGCGAAATCTGCAGCGAGACGTGCAGAACGAGATGCCAAGAATGCACGTAAAGCTGCTGAAAATCAGGAGAAATTATACGCAGACATCACTTCACTACAACAAAAGATAGCAGAACAGGAGCCTAGGCTGGCAGGGCAAATGGCGACAATGTCCAATGCTGCGGCACCAGGCATACCTGCAGCACAACCAGTTGCAGCACCGGCTCCTGCGGTAGCTCAGCCAGTGCAACCCGCACCTGTAGGGGCGCAACAGACGACGCCGGCACCCGTGCAACAAATCAATAATCCGGTACAGCCGGGCGGTCAACCTATGAGTCCGGAGTCTGTAAAATCTATCACAGAACAGGTGGTGGAATCGACCTACAGAAATTATCCACAGCAAGGTGGACAACCTAATATCATTATCAACAACATCATTATTCCTTCGGACTACGAGAAAAAGCAGGGTCCTGAGCAGGCGCGCCGCGCACACATGCAGGATGGTATTGAAAGACGAGGTATGAGCGAGAATGAAAGAAGTGATTATGAGGAATACCTTGCCTGGAAAAAGCAAAAAAATACACGGATGTATCAGGATAGCTTTGAGCCCGGATCGGACGCGCTTCAGCCGGAAAATCGTCGCGGTAGTTTCAAGGAACGTTTCGAAGAGCGGCAACCACGTAAGTCAGGTCTGTCGGTGATTCCAATG
>DASYHR010001075.1:0-1878 GCA_035998385.1 Dyadobacter sp.
GTATAATTTTTGGAAGGGGATAAACCCAGGGAGTCCACACCGAATTGTTTGATCTCTTCAATGAGACGGATCTGTGCTTTTAATGAATCGGGAAACGTAGGGTCTGCCAGGACTTCGCTTACATCTTTTACATTCATAAGAATGCCGATCTGACCTTTCGCCTGCATCCATCCGTAACTCAGAAGATCACGGTAGATAATACCCGTGATAACAACAACGCAAAGCAGCACTACCAGAATTCTTTTTACCACGATATTTGAACTTGTTAAACTCAAAAAAGGCCGGTGATAAACAGCCGGCCGGTTGAAAAACAAAAATATCGTATGTTTTAGTTTTTTACATATAATTCAGATCATTATTCGGTTTCAGTTTAATGACCCTGAGCTTGTTCAAAAGTAAAATGAAAGGATAAGTTGGGTCAAATTCATGCCATTTAAAACCAAAATTTGCCCGTCCTCCGTATTTATGGTGGTTGTTGTGATAGGATTCTCCCATCATCAGGAAGTCAAACGGAAGAAGGTTTTTGGCTGTGTCATTTACCTCGAAATTGACATAACCATACTTGTGTGCATACCAGTTGATAATGGCTCCATGCACAGGTCCCATCAGGAAATGGACAGGCAATAGCAGATACATCCACCAATGTGTTGCAAACTGCATGTAGAACAGCACATAGAATGTTCCCCATCCGAGCCGGGATAACCATGAGTCTCCGATTTTTTCCATAAACGCCCAATGTGGTACGCCTTTTTTGAATTTCGCCTCAACTGTATCCGTACGTCTGACGATATGGTTGTAATAGTTTTTTGTTTTCCACATCATGTCTGTCAGGCTGCTTGAAAAGCCTGGCGAATGGGGATCATCTTCAGTATCAGCATAAGCGTGATGCAGGCGGTGCATCACACCATAGGCATAAGGACTCAGGAAGGAAGATCCCTGAAATATCCAGGTGCACACATAAAACGTCTTTTCCCACGCAGGGCTCATCGTAAACATTTTGTGTGCTGCATATCGGTGCAGAAAAAAGGTTTGCATCAGTAACGACAGATACCAGTGCGCAATAAAAAACAGTATGATGATCATAATGAAACGTGGCAGAACTTTGATAGAATAAGCTGCAAAGTTATTTTTACGGAATACGGGGATGGATGACGAGAATCAGTTTTAAATAGAGCATTTGACGTATATCGGGACACATGCTATGGCTGATTCGCACGAAGTTTTTTATCGATCCACAGCTAAAAATTTTTTATACATTGATGTAATTTGATACAATTAATATCATATCTTTGTTACTGAAATTATCGATGAGCTGATTGGGGTGTGTAATTCAATGTGTTGAAAGATCACCTCCATAGGCAAGACAGATTCCGGATTTAGTTTGAATCGGGTAAGTTTACATCTGTCGAGGCAATATGAAGAAGCGGTTTGTCGAAACAACCTTAATCATAACATAAACAATTACTTTTCATTAAGTATGGCAGCACCAGCAACAACCGATAAGGAAAACAAATTAAAGGCATTACAGACTACACTTGAAAAGCTCGATAAGACTTTTGGAAAAGGTACGGTAATGCGTCTGAGTGATACAAAAGTTCTTGATATCCCTGTTATTTCAACCGGATCCCTCGGTCTTGATCTTGCGTTGGGAGTAGGAGGAGTTCCGCGTGGTCGTATTGTGGAGATATATGGTCCGGAATCTTCCGGAAAAACGACGCTTTCCATGCACTGCATAGCGGAAGCACAGAAAAAAGGTGGCCTTGCAGCTTTCATTGATGCTGAACATGCATTTGACCGTTTGTATGCAGAGAAATTGGGAATTGACACAAGTAATTTGTTGATTTCTCAGCCAGACAGCGGCGAGCAGGCACTGGAAAT
>DASYHR010001079.1:0-3976 GCA_035998385.1 Dyadobacter sp.
GGAAGGAGAAATTGCCTGCGTGGCGGAAAGTTTCTTTGCTCAGAAAGAATCAGATGAGGTGATGGAAACCCTGGAAGATACCATGGTGTATTCAATCTCATACGAAGGATACCGTAAAATGGCACAGGAAGATATCCTGATTGCTCAGTTGATCATTCAACTCCTGGAACAGCGACTCGTGAGTTTTAGCGAGCGGGTTCGGCTTTTTAAATATTTATCAGTGGAGCAACGGATTGAATATTACATCAAACAGCCTTATTCACTGTTCAGGAGAGTACCCGATCATTATATTGCAACATACCTCGGCACGACACCTGCCACATTCAGCCGATGTTTAAAAACGGCTAGTTTTGATAAAATTCAACATTAAGCAGTTTCTTTGCAGTTTCCTTTTTACCTTAATTTCCGGGAAGGAAAAAGTAACAGACTAACTGAGACAATGAGTTTTTTGAATAATATTAAAATTGCGGTAATTGGTGGGGGAAGCTGGGCAACGGCGTTGATCAAGATTCTCTCTGAGCAACCCAACGTGCAGGTGCGGTGGTGGCTGCGTAATCAGGATGATATCAACCATATCCGTAAATACCATCACAATCCCAGTTACCTGAGTGATGTACATTTGTCTCCCAAAAAGATCAAGGTTTTTGAGAAAACAACTGATGCGATAAAAGGGGCCGATTATATCATTCTGGCTGTGCCTGCAGCATTTGTGCAGGAATCCTTACAAGGTCTCACCGAAAAACATTTCAAAGGTAAACGTGTGGTATCTGCCATCAAAGGTATGATTCCGGATCAGAATATACTGGTGACCGATTGGGTTGCTGAAAAATTCAAGGTTCCTCTCCGTGAAACCTGTGTCATCGCGGGACCATGCCACGCAGAAGAAGTGGCGCTGGAAAAACAATCCTATCTGACCATCGCATCTACTGATAACTCAACTGCAGAGGAGTTTGCCAAATTGATGACTTGTCGTTTTGTAACGGCTAACCCGCTTGAGGATTTGTATGGAGTAGAATATGCTGCCGTGATGAAAAACATTGTTGCGCTGGCCTGCGGTATTACGCATGGACTGGGTTACGGAGACAATTTTCAGGCCGTTTTGGTTTCGAATGCCATGCAGGAGATCGGGAGATTTGTGACTGCCTTGGATCCACGCGAAAGGGAAATCAGTTCGTCTGCCTATCTGGGCGACTTGCTGGTGACTTCTTATTCACAGTTCAGCCGGAATCGTCTTTTCGGCAACATGATCGGGCGGGGATACAGTGTGAAAGCGGCGCAATTGGAGATGAAAATGATTGCGGAAGGTTACTACGCCACGCGGAGCATTATGGAAATGAATAAATCCTATCATGTAAATATTCCCATCACCACGGCTGTATACAATATCCTATACGATGAGCAGGCGCCGGCAGGTGTAATGGAAGAGTTGAAAAAGAATCTGAAGTAGTAGCCTTTTACTATTATCTGATCGTATTGGGTATTTCAATCCAAACCCACTTTCATGATGAAGTTATCCGTTTTTAAATATGGCCGTTATGTAGCTTTTTCCTTGCTTGCAGCAGCCTGTTTATCATGTAATTCAAACTCAAAACAATCTGCTAATGAGGATTCCGGTGATTCGTTAAAAGTGAAAACGAGTTTTGTTTTTGGCGACGACAGGCCATTTGCTCAGTGTCATGCTTCTACTTTGGTGCGGTTGGATGATGGTCAGTTTCTGGTAGCGTGGTTTGGCGGTACGGAAGAGAAAAATCCGGACGTTGGAATATGGCTTTCCAAAGGACAACCCGGCAACTGGAGTGCGCCGAAAGAAGTAGCTAAAATCCGTGAAGATGCGCACTGGAATCCGGTGTTACAGAAAACGGACGATGGAAAGGTGATCCTTTACTTTAAGGTGGGTAAGGAAATATCTCACTGGGAGACATGGATGCAGACGTCGGAAGACGGAGGCAATACATGGTCTGAGGCGCGTGAATTGGTAAAGGGTGATAAAGGAGGACGCGGCCCTGTAAAGGATAAACTGATTGAATTGGCCGATGGAACATGGCTGGCAGGTGCATCCAATGAAGTAAGCCGCTGGGAAGTGTTTGTGGATAGGAGTGAGGACAAAGGCAAAACCTGGAAAGCGAGCCCTTATTTCAAAATTGATACAACTGAGATCAAAGGAAAAGGAGCTATTCAGCCTACCTTATGGGAATCCAAACCGGGCACCGTACACATGCTGGTGCGTACCACGGGTGGTGTTATTGGCCGGAGTGACTCTTTCGATAATGGGAAGACATGGTCGGAGATCAAAAAGACAGATCTACCTAATCCTAACAGTGGTATAGATGCTGCCAAACTTGCGGACGGTACCATTGCTTTGACATACAATCCTGATAAAGAAAACTGGGGCTCCCGCTCGCCGCTGTCTCTAACGCTTTCTTATGACAATGGTCAAACCTGGGCGGACGAATTTGATCTGGACAAAGGTAAAAAAGAAGACGAGTTTTCTTATCCTGCCATTATTAGCTGGGGAGATTCGGTGGCTGTAACTTATACATGGAACAGGCGTAAAATCGCGTTCTGGAAGGGAAGTAAACAGGATATTGTGAAGCTTGCTGCGAAGAATAAATAATAGATCTCTTCTAATAATATAACTACTCATTGATATAAGCCGGGGCATTGCGCTTCGGCTTATATCATATTACCACGAAATTATAATAAATTATCACGGCTTTCCGGCTTTTTGGCAACGTTCCCGATAACGTGTGCATTAATAAATCCTCCCTAATTGCATTTTTTCTATTCTTAATTGGCTAATATTCATTGCGTTTCTTTTTAGTGTGACTATGCTGATGAACGTTATTTCATAGAAAAATTCAATTGAGTGTATAAGCTGATGAATGGATATTCGGGTGTCGGGACAAAGTTAAATAACAAAGATTTTGTTTTTCAGCATGTGTATGTGCCGGAGCGTGACGGACTGTTTCACATGCAGTTTGATCCGCGTGATCAGATGCCTAAGTACAAGCAGATTGTACACTCCATTAAAACCGATATTGAAATAGGTGTGCTGGGAAAGGGCGTACAACTGCCTTCAATCAGTGAGCTTAGTGCGGAATATCAGCTGGCGCGTGATACCGTTGAGAAGGCGTATAGAGAACTCAGAAATCTGGGTTATATATCAGCAGTACAAGGAAAGGGATATTATGTGCAGGCTGTGAAGGACAGCAAGGAACGTATTCTTTTGGTCTTCAATAAGCTGAGCTCCTACAAGAAAATTATCTATTACTCTTTTCTGAAAACGCTGGGAGAATCGGCGACGGTTGATCTGGAGATTCATCATGGTAGTGTATTGAAATTCAGGGAAATCATGGAGAAGAACCTGGGGAAATACAACAGATATGTGGTGATGCCTCATTTTAATACTGACTCCGATTCGGAAGAAGACTATACCAATATACTAAAACAAATTCCGGCTTCGGAGCTGGTATTGCTGGATCGTGATATGCCCGCTTTGAAACAGGAGATCAGCAGTGTGCATCAAAGCTTTGATAAGGATATTTTTGGAGCCCTGGAGGAGGCGAATGATCTGATCCAAAAGTATGATAATCTGGTATTGATATTTCCGGAAATGGGTAACTATCCGAAGGAAATTATCCGCGGATTCCGTAACTACTGTATCAATTACAAAAAGGAATTTTCTATCAAAAACTGTGTGCCGGAGATTGAACCACGTACAGCCTACATCGTTGTAGAGGAAGGAGAGTTGGCAGAACTGGTTAAAAAAGCAAGGTTATCATCCTGTAAAATAGGGGAGGATATTGGGATTATATCCTTCAATGAAACCACTTTAAAGGAATTACTCGAAATTACAGTGATCACGACTGACTTCGAAAAAATGGGTAGAACCGCCGCTACGCTGATCATGAACAAACAGCAGCTCCGTGTTAAAAATCCTTTTTTCATGATCAGGAGAGGGTCTTTGTAAAATATT
>DASYHR010001081.1:0-4045 GCA_035998385.1 Dyadobacter sp.
GGAACCTGCCGTTTTCACCAGCAATTTTCCAAAGTAGTCGTATTCAGGAATGATGGCGATTGGTGCGATTTTTTCATGCATTGAACGAAAATGAAAGTCCTTCAAAACGCCTTTTACCCTACCCTGTCTTCCGTTCATATTCACTTCTTTTCCTATCGATTCTGAGGGTGTCCAACCCAGGGCTTTCACCGCTGACTCATTGAGCAGAAATGCGAACTGCCTTTGCTCTTCATTAGGCTGCGTTGCCTGCGCGATGTCAACGCTGTTAAATGTTTCACCCAACAAGATCTTCATGTCCATCGTCTGCACGAAATCCTTTTCAACAGGAATTGCGGTTATATCAATGTAAAAATCCTTCGGTTTATCTTGTGCACTGATGGAGTATCCACCCTGAATATCCAGCGGAGAGCTGTACGATGCACTTACAGATTTTACACCTGCCTGGCCCATGAGATCATTTTTGATGGATTCTAATTTTGCAGGCGGAATTCCGGAACTCATATCTAACACGATAATCTGATCGGGATTAACGCCAAGCTCTTTGTTTTGTATGAAGTTCAGTTGCTGATTTGCGATCAAAGTTGCTATGATAAAGAGCATGGAGACCGAAAACTGGAATACCACCAGTGTGTTCCTCAGCCCACCTCCATTGGCGGCTGACAGTGCATTTCCTTTCAACACTTTTGCAGGCTGAAAGCCGGACAGTACCGTTGCCGGGTACAGCCCTGAAATAATCGTTATGATAATCACTAAAACGAACAGACCCAGGGAGAAGCTAAATGCTGGCCAAACCGCCAATGTCAGAACACTTCCCGTTAATGCGCTTAATTCGGGCAGACAAAGCAACGTGATGATTAACGCCAAAATAGTTGATGCAATAGTGATTAGTGAACTTTCGAAGAGATGCTGTATAAACAGCTGCATCCTGACAGCACCGATCACTTTGCGAACACCTACTTCCCTTGCCCGGATTGCAGCTCTGGCAGTAACCAAATTGACAAAATTGATACAGGCTATAATCAGGATGAGCACGGCAATTCCTGAAAGGATGTAGATGTATTTGTAATTACCTGCAGCTTCCATTTGATTACTAACCGTTGAGTAAAGATGGATATCCGACAATTTCTCCAACTCCAGTCTCACTTTTGAAGCAGGATCATCAGGATTACCCAAGTTCTTCTTCACAAATAAATTGACCTTATTTTGCAAGCTTTCCAGTGATGTACCGGGCTTCAACAAGACATAGGTAAAATCATTGGCAGAATTGAAAACTTCACTCTTCGACCGTGCCAGCGTGCTGTAACTGCCTGCAATATTAAATTTGATATGCGAATAAGAAGGAACATCAGCAATCACGCCCGTCACCAGCAGGTTGTAGCGTTCATCCATTGAGATTGTTTTGCCGATTGCCTTCTCATCTTTAAAGTACTTTCTGGCCGTAGTCTGGTCAATCACGACGGAGTTCGGCTGCGACAAAGCCGATATTGGACTGCCTTCAACAAACGAGAAGGAAAAGATCCGAAAGAAGGTCGAATCTGCAAAAATGACCTTATTTTCGTTGTAGGTCTGGTCTCCGTGGTGAACTGCAACAGAACCATTTCCACTGAAAGGATATATACGAACGGCCTTCTCCACCTCTGCAAATTCGCGGGTGAACGCAGGCGCGACCGCGGTTGGTGTCATAGCAATGTTGGAAGCTTCCCCTTCGCCGTATTGGTAGAACAGGTTAACCCGTGCTATCCTATCCTTGTTTTGAAAGAAACCGTCATAACGAAATTCATGAATGATGTAGGTAGCCAGCAGTAAAAAACAGCTGGTGCCAAATGCAAGCCCGGCTACGCTGACAAATGAATTGATTTTGTATTTCCAAAGACTGCGGAATGCTATTTTGAGGTAGTTCTGAAGCATATCGATAGCTGGTTTGAGTATTTCCGGCAACTTTCTCTACGCCGGAAATAAACGTTTCCATCCAAATTATATGCCATTTGGCTTCATGCCTGTAAGTCAATAATTTAAAGAAAACCAGGTGTCCGGTATCGGACAAATTATGTTCATGACTGCACTCAAAAGCGTAATTAAATTTGCCTTAGTTACAGATTGTATTCAGGTTTTGCGTAAGGCAGTCTTTCCAAAAATTGAGGCAGAAAATAACCGTCCAGGCCGGCTACCGTCATGGTTTTGGCTCTTGCATGATCAACAGTGCCATCTTTTTCCAGCAAAGATTGCTCGGTAATAAGGTGGCTGATTCGCCCGATGACAATCGTTGTTCCATTTAATTTCACATCCATAAGCTCCACTAATTCCAGGCCGATTTTGACACTGGATTCGTTCACAAAAGGCGCGCGAAACTCACTGACATACTGCTCTGTAAAGCCACAGGCCGAAAATTCAGAAACACCCGAAGGATAACTAGCACTCGTCTGGTGAGCCGCTTTGTACCATTCTGGCAATACGTTATTCAATGTGTAGACGCCGGTAGCTTTGATGTTTTTCAACGTATCATTGTGCGGTCTTTCCGGTCGCATTACAAGTCCTACCAAGGGTGGATTTGCTCCAAGGTGAAAAGCAGAACTGACAGGGCAAAGATTGCTAATTCCGTTTTCACCGGTTGTGCCAAGCAGGTTTAGTGATTTAAATCCGACAACGCTGTTGATCAGGTTAATCCTGAAGAATTTCTCCATTGAGAGAATCTGATCGTAATTTACATGGTACATATGATGTTTTTTTGTTTGAGAAAATCAATGTTTTATTTATATGTTCAATCGAAAGGTGTCCCTATTTCCTTTTAAGAGTGATGTCTGTATATATCTTGTTTTTCAATTCCGAAGATAATTCCAAAAGCCGCTCGTACTTCTTCAGGACATCTGCGGTGACTTCGTTTTTGTGAAATACTCAATATTGTAAAGACCAGACTTGGCAGTACAATACCTCTTTTAAAAGTAGAGGCTTGCATTTGATTTTTCAGTGTATTCACAAATTCGATAGTTTTTCATTCCTCGCAAAGGTAGAGCTTTTGTTATAGTACGTTGGTAACAACATTTAAGATGTGTAGACAAACATGGTTGCGGGATTGGGATGGATTTCTGATGATGACGCATTGTTAAAATACATCTGCAACAAAGTCAGGTACATATAGCTCAAGTATGAGGTATACATTGGCTAATTGTAGAAGATGCTGGAGAATGTTTGTTTATCACACCTTTTATAAAAATTTGACCAGTGACCCGTCAAACGAAATATTTGTTGCGACTTTCTAAACCATTTTTTTCAAGTAACAAAAATGTTACATTTATCTTAGGTTAGCACTAATTAGCACTTTGAAGTGCTGACGAAACAATTACTCAAAATCCTAACGGATGACGGGTGGATCTTGAAAGCGCAAAAGGGAAGTCATAGACAAATGGTACATCCCACCAAGACTGGCAAGGTTGCAGTTTCTAATGATGGGAAGGATGAGATACCAAAAGGCACACTAAATTCCATTTCGAAACAGGCAGGGCTAAAGTAGCTTCTGGCTGTGCCACAGGCAGATGTTTGTTGAAGTTAGGCAAGAGTTACCGCTTTTATTTTAAATCACTCAAAATATGCTAAACAACGCCGCACAATTGAAGACAAACCATTCGCTATTAAGCTAATTGTTGAGGGCGAGGACGGCTCTTTATTTGGCAGGATCACTTACGACGATAACCTGCTTGTTGATAATGCGACTAGCCTTGAAGAGCTGGAAAAGAAGATGAAAGCATTGTTGTTTGATTTTCATGAAGTTGATCCGGTGACGGTCCAATTCCAAGTCGGGTACGACCTAACTGCTTTCTTCGAGCAGTTCGATTTCCTTAAAATTACCAAAATAGCCGAGCTATCCGGCGTGAACGGAAGTTTGATGAGACAATATGCAACCGGGAAGAAATTCCCATCGGCAAAGCAGGCAAAGAAAATAGAAAGGGCGGTGAAAGAGCTGGCGCGACAGTTATTGAAAGTCCAAATTTACACTACTGTTTAGTTGATACGCGTTATTATCAAAAGACCTAAGCAGACAATTGACTTA